>NZ_JAHRWL010000005.1 GCF_019104745.1 Thalassococcus arenae | reverse complement strand
GAGAAGTAATAGCCCTTGTAGTCTGAGAAGTAGGTCTTCTCGAAGCGCTCGTGATCGCCCCAGACGGTGCGCATCTGGCCGGGCCAGCTGTCCTTGATCGCCAGCACGCCCTCGGTCGGGCTGGCATGGATCTCCTCGCCCGATTGCGGGTCCAGCACCACCGGCTGGACGCCGAAGAACGGCTTCATCGCGGCGCCCGGCTTGGTGGCATGCGCCCCGGGCAGCGGGGTCAGCAGGTGGCCGCCGGTCTCGGTCTGCCACCAGGTGTCGACGATCGGGCAGCGCCCGGCCCCCACCACCTCGTTGTACCAGGTCCAGGCCTCGGGGTTGATCGGCTCGCCCACGGTGCCCAGGATGCGCAGGGACGACAGGTCGCATTTGGTGACGAAGTCGTTGCCCTGGCCCATCAGCGCGCGGATCGCGGTGGGGGCGGTGTAGAACTGGTTGACCTTGTGCTTCTCGCAGACCTGCCAGAAGCGGCTGGCATCGGGATAGGTCGGCACGCCCTCGAACATCAGCGTGGTGGCGCCGTTGGCCAGCGGGCCATAGACGATATAGCTGTGGCCGGTGACCCAGCCGACATCGGCGGTGCACCAGTAGACGTCGCCGTCATGGTAGTCGAAGGTGATCTGGTGGGTCAGGCTGGCATAGACCAGGTAGCCGCCGCTGGTGTGCACCACGCCCTTGGGCTGGCCGGTGCTGCCCGAGGTGTAGAGGATGAACAGCGGGTCCTCGGCACCCATTTCCGCCGGCTGGCTGACATCCGAGGCCTCGAGCGCCATCTCGTTGTAGTCGAAGTCGCGGCCGTCGATCCAGGTGGTCTGGCCGCCGGTGCGCTTGACCACCAGGCACTTGACCGTGTCGCGGCAATGCAGCAGCGCGGCATCGGCATTGGACTTGAGCGGGGTCTTGCGGCCGCCGCGCGGCGCCTCGTCGGCGGTGATGACGACCTTGGCCTCGCAGCCGTTGATGCGGGCCGCCAGCGCATCGGGCGAGAAGCCGGCGAAGACGATGGAATGGATCGCGCCGATGCGCGCGCAGGCCAGCATGGCATAGGCCGCCTCGGGGATCATCGGCAGGTAGATCACCACCCGGTCGCCGCGGCGCACGCCGAGGCTCTCCAGCACGTTGGCCATCTTGCAGACATTGCGGTGCAACTCGCGATAGGTGATGTGGCGCGCCGGCTCCTCGGGGTCGTCGGGCTCGAAGATGATCGCCGTCTGGTCGCCGCGCGTCGCCAGGTGCCGGTCGACGCAATTGGCCGCCACGTTCAGCGTGCCGTCGGAATACCAGTTGATCTTGACCCGGCCCAGCGTGAAATCCACGTCCTTGATCCGCGTCGGCGCCTTGATCCAGTCGACCCGACCCGCCTGCTCGCCCCAGAACCCCTCCGGATCCGAAACCGACGCCGCATACAGCGCATCGTACTTCGCCGCGTCAACATGCGCTCGGGTCAC
>NZ_JAHRWL010000004.1 GCF_019104745.1 Thalassococcus arenae | reverse complement strand
CCGCGTCGGCGCCTTGATCCAGTCGACCCGACCCGCCTGCTCGCCCCAGAACCCCTCCGGATCCGAAACCGACGCCGCATACAGCGCATCGTACTTCGCCGCGTCAACATGCGCTCGGGTCACCGTTTCCCGAGATG
The DNA here is from genome assembly GCF_019104745.1 of Thalassococcus arenae. NCBI lineage: Bacteria > Pseudomonadati > Pseudomonadota > Alphaproteobacteria > Rhodobacterales > Roseobacteraceae > Thalassococcus > Thalassococcus arenae. The sequence goes on along the minus strand of NZ_JAHRWL010000004.1, from coordinate 76,458 downwards.
GGGCATAGGTGTCAGACATGGTCGTTCCTCCCTTTGACACAGGAAAACCGGCCCGCAGGGATTGCGCAAGCTGACTTTGGTCGCACTCCCGGCGCGCCGCCGGATCAGATGGCGAGGTATTCGGCGCGCAATTCGGCGTTGTCGAGAACCTCGGCCGCGGTGCCGTCGAAGACGATCGAGCCGGTGTCGAGGATGATCGCCCGGTCGGCCAGCTGCAGCGCGCGCACGGCGTTCTGTTCGACGAGAACCGTCGTCATGCCCTGTTCCTTGATGTGGCGCAGGGTCTTTTCGATCTCGTCGACGATGACCGGCGCCAGGCCTTCATAGGGTTCGTCGAGCAGCAACACCTTGATGTCGCGTGCCAGCGCGCGGGCGATCGCCAGCATCTGCTGTTCGCCGCCCGACAGGGTAACACCCTCCTGGCTGCGGCGTTCGCCGAGGCGCGGGAAGAGATCGTAGAGGCGTTCCAGAGACCAGCCGACCGGCGGGGCGATCTGCGCGAGCTTGAGGTTTTCCTCGACCGTCAGGCCGGGGATGATCCGTCGATCCTCGGGCACCAGGCCCAACCCGGCGGTGGATGCCTGGTAGCTGGTCATCTTGTGCAAGGGCTGGTGATCCAGCCAGATTTCACCATGCTGAACCTGCGGGTGATCCAGCCGCGCGATCGAACGCAGCGTGGTGGTCTTGCCCGCACCGTTGCGACCCAGCAGGGCCAGGATCTCGCCCTCGTGCACGTTGAAGCTGATGCCCTGCACGATGTAGCTTTCGCCGTAATAGGAATGCATGTCCCAGACGGACAGAAACGCCGGTGCCGTTTCGGCCTTGTTGGCGTTCTTGGAGAAATCCGGACGAACGTTCATTGTGGTCTCTCCTTATGCGCTTTCGCCGAGATAGGCTTCGCGGACCTTGGGATGGCCCTTGATCTTTTCCGGCGTGTCCTCGACCAGCGGTGTGCCCTGGGCCAGAACGGTGATCCGGTCGGCGAGCGAGAACACCACATGCATGTCGTGTTCGATGATGGCGATGGTGATGTCGCGCTCGTCCTTGATCTGCTTGAGCAGGTCGATCGTGTTGTTGGTGTCGGCACGCGCCATGCCGGCGGTGGGTTCGTCCAGCAGCAACAGCTTGGGCTTCTGGACAAGGCACATGGCCATTTCCAGGCGGCGCTTGTCGCCGCGGGACATCGCGGCGGAATGCATGTTGCGCTTGTCGGCCATGTTGACCTCGCGCAGCATTTCTTCGGCCTGTTCCCGCAGCTCTTTCTCGCTTTCGACCGACTCGTAGGCGTGCAGTTTGAACGATCCGTCGCGGCGGGCGAAAAGCGGGATCATCATGTTTTCCATCACCGTCAGATCGCCGAAGATCTCGGGGGTCTGGAAAACGCGGCTGATGCCCATCTGGTTGATCTCGAACGGCGTGCGGCCCAGCACGGACTGCCCGTCGAACATCACCGATCCGGTATCGGGGATCAGCTTGCCGACCAGGCAGTTCAGCAGCGTGGACTTGCCCGCACCGTTCGGGCCGATGATGGCATGGCAGATGTTTTCCTGAATGCTGAGGTTCACGTTTCCGAGCGCCTGCAGCCCGCCGAACCGCTTGTTGACGTCCTTGACTTCGAGGATACCCATTGCCCGGTCTCCTTATTCTGCGGGCTCGGTGCGGGCCTTGGACGTGTCGTCCTTGGCCTTTTTCCGGCGGAAGAGGTTGAGGATGCGCTGGCCGCCCTCGACCAGGCCACCGGGCAGGAAGATCACGACCAGCATGAACATGATGCCCAGGGTCAGATGCCAGCCCTTGCCGATAAAGGGGTGGACCAGCGTCACCATGAGGTCTTCCACGCCATCGGGCATCCAGGCGAACCACTGGTGCAGGATGTTGTCGTTGATCTTGGAAAAGATGTTTTCCATGTACTTGATCGCACCCGCACCCAGTACCGGGCCGATCAGCGTCCCGGCACCGCCGAGAATGGTCATCAGAACAACCTCGCCCGACGCGGTCCACTGCATGCGCTCGGCACCGGCCAGCGGATCCATCGACGCCATCAGGCCGCCGGCCAGGCCGGCATACATGCCCGAGATCACAAAGGCCGCCAGCGTGTAGGGGCGCGGGTTCAGACCGGTATAGGTCAGGCGCTGCTGGTTCGACTTGACCGCCCGCAGCATCATGCCGAAGGGCGACCGGAACAGCCGGATGGCCAGGTAGAACGTGATCAGCATCACGACGGCGCAGACGTAGTAGCCGAAGTTGAACTGGAACTGCCAGGCGCCGACATCCAGCGTCTGGGTCGCGCGCATCGAATAGCCGAACAGGTGGGGCATGTCGGGCATGCCCGCGCTGTGGAAGATCTGCGGATCGTTGGCATAGACCTGAAGGCCGGTTTCGCCGTTGGTCAGGTTGAACTTGGGGTTCGACAGAACCGAATAGGCCAGGGCAAAGGACATCTGCGCGAAAGCCAGTGTCAGGATCGAGAAATATATCCCCGACCGCCGCAGCGACACGTAGCCGATGAACAGCGAAAACAGGCCCGCGATGACAACGGCCAGCGCGATGCCGGGCAGGATGTTGTAGCCCAGCAACTTGAACATCCACACGCAGCTGTACGATCCCACGCCGAGAAAGGCCGCGTGACCGAAGGACAGGTATCCGGTCAGGCCGAACAGGATGTTGAAGCCGATGGCGAAGATGCCGAAGATCACGAAGCGCTGCATCAGGTCCGGGTAGCCGGCGTTGAACTGGGACAGGCTGCTGGCCGCCGGGAAGGGGTTCAGCAGGAACGGCGCGCAGAGCGTCAGGATCGCGACGACGATCAGCAGCGTGGTGTCTTTCTTGTCGAGACCGAGCATGTCTTAGTCCTCCATCACGCCTTTGCGTCCCATCAGACCGCGCGGACGCGTCAGAAGGACGATGATGGCAACGAGGTAGATGATGATCTGGTTGATGCCGGGGATCGTCGTGGTGGCCCAGGTGGTCGAGGCAAAGCTTTCCAGGATGCCCAGCAGGAACCCGGCCAGAACGGCGCCCGGAAGCGACCCCATCCCGCCGACGACCACGACGACGAAGCTGAGCACGAGGAAATCCATGCCCATGTGGTAATTCGGCGGGTTGATCGGCCCATACATCACGCCCGCAAGCCCTGCCACTGCGGCGGCGACGCCGAACATGATGGTGAAGCGGCGGTCGATATTGATGCCCAGCAGACCCACGGTTTCGCGATCGGCCATGCCAGCGCGCACCACCATCCCGAAGGTGGTGAATTGCAGAAAGGCGAAGACCGCGAAGATGATGATCGCTGCAAAGCAGAAATAGGCGATGCGCCAGACCGGATAGGCGATGTCCATGCCGATCAGCATGCCGATATTGGCCACGCCCGACATCGCGGACGGAGCCGGCGTCTGGATCGGGTTGGCGCCGAAATAATACTTGACGATTTCCTGCAGCACGATCGCCAGGCCGAATGTCACCAGGATCTGGTCGGCATGGGGGCGCTTGTAGAAATGCTTGATCAGACCGCGCTCCATCGCCAGGCCGATCAGGATCATCACCGGGATCGCCAGCAGGATGGCCAGCGGCACAGACCAGTCGATGATCGCGCCGCCCAGCTCTGGTCCGAACCAACCCTCGATATACGGCGTCTGCACTTTCAACGGGTTGCCGAGAAAGTCGGTCTTGGTCTCGTCGATGGTCTCGAAGCTCAGCGACAGAAGACGCTGCAGCGAAACGGCGCAGAAGGCGCCGATCATGAACAGCGCGCCATGCGCGAAATTCACGACACCGAGCGTGCCGAAGATCAGCGTCAGCCCGAGCGCGATCAGCGCATAGGCCGAGCCCTTGTCGAGTCCGTTCAGGATCTGCAGGATGATGGCGTCCATGGCCCCCACCTATGGGTTTCGTGTCTGACAGGGATATTCCGTCGGGCGCACCCGCGGAAAGCGGGCAGGGCGCCTGATGCGCCCTGCCACGTCGGTCAACGGCTCATGCGCCGGGATTGCATTCGCCCAGGGTCGCTTCCGGTCCGCCGAACATCGGGTGATCGGGCGCGTAGGTGACCTGTTCGACGGGCGTGATCTCGACGATTTCCAGCGTGTCGTAGGCGCTGGTCGGGTTCTGCGCACCGCGCACGACCAGAACGTCCTTGAAGCACTGGTGGTCTTCGGCGCGGTACAGCGTCTTGCCGTTGCCCAGGCCGTCGAACTCGAAGCCTTCCAGGGCCTCGACCACACCGCAGGGGTTGAACGTGCCGGCGCGTTCGCAGGCGTCGGCATACAGCAGAACCTGGGCATAGCAGGTCTGGGCCGAGTTCGACGGCGGCTTGCCGTACTTCTCGCCGAACGACTTGACGAACGCCTTGGAACCCTCGTTGTCGAGCTGCCAGTTGTAGTTCATCGAACCCAGCACGCCCTTGATGTTCTCGCCGGCACCGGCGGCCATCAGTTCGGAATAGAGCGGCACGACGATCTTGAAGTCCTTGCCGTTGGCCTGCTTGGACAGCAGGTCGAACTGGATCGCGTTGGTCAGCGAGTTGACCATGTTCCCGCCGTAGTGGTTCAGGACCAGCACGTCGGCGCCCGAGTTCAGAACGGGTGCGATGTAGGACGAAAAGTCGGTCGAGGCGAGCGGGGTCTTGACCGTGTTCACGGTTTCCCAGCCCATGGCTTCGGTCGAAGCCACGATCGATTCCTCCTGGGTCCAGCCCCAGTTGTAGTCGGCGGTCAGGTGATAGGCGCGACGATCACTGCCCATCTCCTTGGCCAGCACCGGCGCCAATGCGGCACCCGACATGTAGGCGTTGAAGAAGTGGCGGAACCCGTTGGCCTTGCGGTCCTTGCCGGTGGTGTCGTTGGCGTGGGTCAGGCCGGCCATGAAGATGATGCCGGCGTCCTGGCACAGGCCCTGCACGGCCACGGCGACGCCCGAGGACGAACCGCCGTTGATCATGATGGCGCCGTCTTTTTCGATCATCGACTTGGCCGATGCGCGCGCCGCGTCCGATTTGGTCTGGGTGTCGCCGGTCACGAAGGTGACTTTCTTGCCCAGGATGCCGTTGCCCTTCAGCGCCTTCGACGTGAAGGTGTTGAGGCAGCCGCCGTCGCCTTCGCCGTTCAGGTGCTCGACCGCCAGCTGCTGCGCCAGCAGTTCATCGGCACCTTCGTCGGCATAGGGACCGGTCTGCGGCACGTTGAAGCCCAGCGTCACGGTCGATCCGGTGGGTGCGTTTGTATAGCCCTCGTGGCTGGCGGCCGACAGATACGTCGGCAAGGCCAGGCCCGAGCCCGCCAGGGCTCCGGTCTTGAGCACGCCGCGACGTGTCAGGTTGCTCTTGGACATGAAATCCTCCCGTTGTCATGAGATGCGCGCAAAGGCTCCTCATCCATGCGCGCGGGCACTGTCGTGCAAAAGCAATATTCCGCTCAACAGGAAAATTTCGCAACAAGTCGTTTTTTACAAAGCATTTTCTTGTCAATGTATGCAAAGTAAATCAACCTCAGCTGTAAACGTCTTTATGTCGCGCCGCAGAAAGGTGTTGAAAACACAGGGGAAAGCCCATGGCACGGGACACGCTGACAGGGTCGCGCATCCGCGAAAGGCGGATCATGCTGGGGATGAAACAGGCCGAGCTTGCCCGCAGAGCGGGTATTTCCGCCTCGTATCTCAACCTGATCGAACACAACCGCCGCAGAATCGGCGGCAAGCTGCTGCTGGTCATCGCCAACGCCCTTGGCGTCGAGGCCGCGCTGCTGACCGAAGGTGCCGAGGCGACATTGATCGCCACGCTGCGCGAGGCGGCCCTGGACCACCGCGGCGCCGGGGCAGAGATCGACCGCGTCGATGAATTCGCCGGCCGGTTTCCCGGCTGGGCCCGCTTGATCGCCGACAGCCGGACCCGGATCGGCGCGCTGGAACGCGCGGTCGAAACGCTGACGGACCGCATGACCCACGATCCGCATCTCGCCGCCTCGCTGCACGAGATGCTGTCGACCGTGACGGCGATCCGGTCGGCGGCGTCGATCCTGGCCGAGCCCGGCGAAATCGCACCGGAATGGCAGGCGCGTTTTCATCGCAACATCTACGAGGACAGCGAAAGGCTGGCCGAAACCAGCCGTGGACTTGTCACCTATCTCGAGGCCGAGGGCGAGGCGATGGCCGAGACCGGCGCCCCGCAGGAGGAGATGGATGCAGCGCTTGCCGCGGTCGGATTCCGCTTTGATGCGCTCGAGCAAGGGCAGGATCCGGCGACAGCCGTGGCTGCGATCGAAGATGGCGCATCGGTCACGCTGACGGCGCCGGCGCGACAGCTGCTGCACGGCTGGGCGCAGCGCTATTCCGGTGACGCCGCGGCCTTGCCCACGCCCGTGCTGCAAAGCGCGCTGGCCGAGATCGGCACCGATCCGTTCGTTCTGGCCGATCATCTGGGGGTCGAGCCCGCGCGGGTCATGCGCCGGATGGCCGCCTTGCCGGGGGACGCGCGCGCCGGCGCATTCGGGCTGGCGATTTGCGACGCCTCTGGTGTGCTGACCTATCGCAAGCCCTTGCCGGAATTTCCCATGCCGCGCTTCGGTGCAGCCTGTCCGCTCTGGCCGCTCTATCGTGCCTTGTCGCGTCCGATGTCGCCCCTGTCCACCGCGGTGGAACAGCCGGGGCAGGAAGGGCGGGGATTGATCGCCGATGCCATCGCCGTGCCAAGCGGTCCGCACCGTCCCAACCGCGAACCGGTCTTCGAGGCCTACATGCTTTTGCGGACCGAGGACATTGACGAAACCCGGCCGCCACTGGAGGTCGGCCTGAATTGCCGGATCTGTCCGCGTGCCGCCTGTGCCGCGCGGCGCGAACCGTCGATCCTGGCCGGTGCCGCCCCACAGGTTCTTTGACAGCGCTTCCGGAATGGACGTAACATTCGTTCGTCGCAATGCGCGGGCGCGGACGAATGCGCATCGGCACGGGAGGTTGCGTCCATGGCCGGACATGTCGTGCTCATCGAGGATGAGCGCAATATCATTGAAGCGATCAGCTTCATCCTCTCGCGCGAGGGCTGGCGCGTCGATGCGCATTCCAACGGCGAAGACGCCGCCGAGGCCGTGCGCAAGGCAGAACCGGATGTCGTGATCCTGGATGTCATGTTGCCCGGGAAAAGCGGCCACGAAATCCTGCGCGAACTGCGGGACGATCCATCCACCGCCAGCGTGCCGATCCTGATGCTGACGGCGCGTGGTCAAAGCAAGGACCGCGAATTGGCCGAACGGGCGGGCGTCAGCCGGTTCATGACCAAGCCGTTCTCGAATGCCGAGGTGCTCGAGGCGGTGCGCGCGCTCACGGCGTCATGAGCCGAGATACCGACGACTGGACAGGCGCGCCGCTATTCGTCGAGCGCCGCGCCTATCGCCGGCGCCGGGCGGCGGATGCCGCGCGCGCACTGCCGGTTCTGGCGCTGTTCCTGTGGATGCTGCCGCTGTTCTGGCGCCTTGGTACCGATGACGTCATGGTGTCCGGCGCGCTTGTCTATATCTTCGCGATCTGGATCGGCGTGATCGTCGCTGCGGCGGCTCTGGCCTTTCGCATCGCCCCCGAACGGCAAGGCGACGTCGCCAGCGACAGAGACGAGGACGGGCCGTGACGATCCTCAATACGCTGATCGTCGTTTGCACGGCCTATGTGTTTTTCCTGTTTGCCGTCGCATTCGTGGCCGAACGATCGGCCCGGCGTGGCCAGGGTCGCTGGTTGCGGGCGCCGATCATCTACACGCTTTCCTTGTCGATCTACTGCACCGCCTGGACGTTCTACGGCGCGGTCGGGTCGGCGGTGCGCGGCGGTCTGGAATACCTCACGATCTACCTGGGGCCGACCATCGTACTGGTCGGATGGTGGTGGGTTCTGCGCAAGCTGGTGCGTATCGGCCGGTCGCAGCGCATCACGTCGGTCGCCGACCTGGTGTCGTCGCGCTATGGCAAGTCCACGCTGCTCGGGGTGGGGGTGACGATCCTCGCGGTGATCGGCACGACGCCTTATATCGCGCTGCAGTTGCAGTCGGTGACGCTGAGCTTCGACGTCTTCGCGCCAGCGGTCGAGGGCGGCGAGAGCACCCAGAGCTACACGGCGATCTGGGTGGCCGTCGGCCTTGCGGTTTTCACCATCCTGTTCGGCACCCGCAATCTCGATGCCAATGAACGCCATCACGGCGTGGTCATGGCCATCGCGGTCGAAGCCATCGTCAAGCTGGCCGCGCTGCTGGCCGTCGGCGTGTTCGTGGTCTGGGGAGTGTCGGGTGGCGTTGCCGAAACGCTCGAACGGATCGACGCATCCGAGATCGGCATGTGGGAGGTGTCCGGCGGCCGCTGGGCGGGGCTCACGCTGCTGTCCGCGGCGGCGTTCCTGTGCCTGCCGCGGATGTTCCAGGTGCTGGTGGTCGAGAACGACAACGAGGCGCAGCTGCGCATGGCGTCCTGGGCGTTTCCGCTGTACCTGATGCTGATGAGCCTGTTCATCGTGCCGATCGCGGCGGTCGGGCTCGACCTGCTCCCGGCAGGCAGCAACCCGGATCTCTTCGTGCTGACCGTTCCATTGTCGCAGGGCCGGGAATCGCTTGCCGTGCTGTCCTTCCTGGGCGGCTTCAGTTCGGCAACGTCGATGGTGATCGTCGCGGCCATCGCCTTGTCGACGATGGTGTCGAACCATGTCGTCGTGCCGATCTGGCTGCGCCTGTCGGGCATCGGCGCCAGCGTGTCGGGCGACGTGCGCGACGTGGTGCTGCTGTCGCGGCGGCTTTCCATCGCCGGGGTTCTGCTGCTGGGCTATCTCTATTACCGGTTTTCCGGTGGTGGCGCGGCCCTGTCGGCGATCGGTCTCATCTCGTTCACCGGTGTGGCGCAAGTCCTGCCGGCGATGCTGGGCGGCATCTTCTGGCGGGGTGCGACGCGGATCGGGGCCCTGGCGGGCCTGACGGTGGGTTTCGGCATCTGGCTGTACACGATGTTCCTGCCCAGCTTCGGCCCCGGAACCATCGTTCCGATGTCGGTGATGGAAAACGGGCTGCTGGGTCTGGCCTGGCTGCGGCCCCACGCGCTGTTCGGAATCGACGGGTTGGATCCCTTTCTTCATGCGCTGTTCTGGTCGATCTCGCTCAACACCGTCGCGTTTTTCACATGCTCGCTTCTCACTTTCCCAGAACCGCTCGAGCGATTGCAGGGTGCGCAATTCGTGAACGTGTTCCAGCATTCGGGGGCGGCGCGCAGCTGGTCGGGTGGCGCGGCGCAGACCGAGGATCTGATGATCATGGCGCAACGCATCCTTGGTGCGGACCAGGCCCAGACCCTGTTCCGCCGCGAAGCCCGCAAGCAGGGTTTGCCGAACGGCCTGCCGGAACCGTCGCCCGCCTTTCTCGAAACGCTCGAGCGCGAACTGGCGGGGTCGGTCGGCGCTGCCACGGCGCATGCGATGGTCGGCCAGATCGTCGGCGGCATGTCGGTTTCGGTCGAGGATCTGCTGGCCGTGGCCGACGAAACGGCACAGATGATGGAATACTCGGCCCGTCTCGAGGCGCAGTCTCAGGAATTGACGCGCACCGCCGGGCAATTGCGCGAAGCCAATTCCAAGCTGACCCGTCTTTCGGTCCAGAAGGACGCCTTTCTCAGCCAGATCAGCCACGAATTGCGTACGCCGATGACCTCGATCCGGGCTTTCTCGGAAATTCTGCGCGACAGCGACGCGCTGTCACCGGCGGAGAAAAGCAAATACGCCTCGATCATCCACGACGAGGCGATCCGCCTGACACGCCTCCTGGACGACCTGCTGGATCTCAGCGTGCTGGAAAACGGCCAGGTCAGCCTGAACCTGCGCGAGGGCATGCTGGATGCCGTTCTGGATCGCGCCGTCGCCGCGGCTGTGGCAAAGGACGAGGCGCCCCGGCTCTTGATCCGCCGGGACGCCGAAGCCGAACGGATCTGGTTGCGCACCGACCTCGACAGGCTGGCGCAGGTCTTCATCAACCTCATCGCGAACGCCCGGAAATACTGCGATGCGAAACAGCCGGTGCTGGATATCCGGATTTCCCGCGGCGCCGATGGCCTGGTCGTCGATTTCATCGACAACGGATCGGGCATATCCGAGGATCAGCAAGACATGATCTTCGAGAAATTCGCGCGCGTCAGCGACCAAAAGGCCGGCGGAGCCGGACTGGGTCTGGCGATATCGCGGCAGATCATGGCGCGCCTGGGCGGCGGTATCGTGTATCTCAAGGGACAGAAGGGTGCGGCCTTCCGTGTCTCGCTGCCGGCGGACCTCGCCATCGCTGCGCAATAACGGCGTGTTCGCCTAAGCCGCTTGTTAACCAAATCGCTGCATAAGCAAAAGCGACGGCGGCAAAGGACGGGCGTTTTTCACGATGGCTGAGGCTGAGCGACAGGGTGTTCTGGGCCGCAAGGCGCAGGCAGCACGCCGCGCGCACGAGGCCCGCGCCATGTCTCCGGGCAAGGCGCTGCGCCGGGCCATGGCGCGCACCGCGGACGTGCTTTGGGGCCTCGCGCTGATGGCGCAGGACGATCACCTGGTCGATTGCGACCAGGATGGCGTGGTCCACGCGATCGACGGCGACCATTTGCTGATGCTGCTGGACGGGCCCGACGGTCTGCCCGGCGTGGTCAGCGTGGACCGCGCCGCGATGACCGCCATGATCGAAGTGCAGACCCTGCGCCAGGTCACGCAATTGCCGTTGGACGATCGCCCGATGACCCAGACCGACGCCGCGATGCTGGCGCCCTTTGTCGATGGTGTCCTGGCGCGCATGGCCGACTACCTCGAAGGTGACCCGATGCAGTCGGCGACTGCCGGGTTCCGGTTCGGCGCCCTGATCGAAGACGCACGCGCCGCGTCGCTGTTGCTGGATGCGCCGGGGTACTACCTGTTCCGGGTCGATGTGGACCTGGCCCTTGGCCGCCGGCGCGGCACGATCCAGGTGGTTCTACCCAAACGGCCGGTCTGTGCCGGGCAATCCGCGGAAGGGGATGGCGACGAAAGTGCAGGACCTTACAGCGATACGCTGATGCAGGTCCCCGCGCGTCTCGAGGCCGTTCTTGCACGAGTGCCGGTTTCGCTGGACACCGTACAGACGCTGGCACCGGGCGACCTGATCGAATTGCCCGCCGATGCGCTGGACGGCCTTGTCCTGCATTCGCGCTTCGGCGATCCGGTCGCGGGTGGGCGCCTGGGCCAGCTCAACGGCATGCGGGCGGTGCGTCTGACCTGGCCGCTGGCCGAAGGCGCGACCGAAGCGGTCGACCCGGCCGGCCTGGTCGACGAACCGGGCGAAACGCCGAAACTCGCGCCACCGGACCAATCGGCAAAGCCTGTCGAAGACGTCCAGATCGATCCCACGGCCTCTGCAAACGTCCCCGTGCCCGCTCCGCAAACCGACGGCTTCGACGTTGCGGATTTCGACCTGGGCGAATTCGCCTTCGACGTCGCACCGCTCGAGGAAACCTGAACCGCGTCAAATCGGCTTGTTCTTCAGGCGGACATGCTGTCCAGCGCCGGGCGCAACCCTGCCAGGTCATAGCCCGCACGTGCCGTGGTCGCGAGGATCTCGTCGGTCGGCATCTTGCCCGCTTGTCCAAGCGCCCAGACCACCGAACACCGTGTGCCCGATGCGCAATAGGCCAGCACAGGGCCCAGTGCCGCGTCGACCAACGCCGCCTGCCGCGCGACGTTTTCGGGCGTCATCGTCTGGTGGGTCAGCGGCAGCACCTCGAACGTCAGACCCGCTTTTCGGGCCGCCGTGCCGATCGCGTCGGCCTGGTGGCTGGGCGGCACTTCGGCATCGGGGCGATTGCAGATGATCGTTGTGACACCGGCCGCCTTGAGCGCGGGGATGTCCTCGGCCGCGATCTGCGGCGAGACGTGGTATTTCGGGGTGATCTGACGCATGTCCATGTCCGTTCCCTTATTCCGCCGGCACTGCCCTGTCCATCCGCGACCGCAGCGCCGGGGCCACCAGCATGCCACCGATCATCGCGGCCAGGAAAACGAAAAGCCCCGGTCCGCCATACGAAATCGCGGCGATCGACGGTCCCGGGCACAACCCGGCCAGTCCCCAGCCGATCCCGAACAGGATCGAACCGGTGATCAGCTTGCGGTCGATCTCGGTCGAGGGGGTCGGCGGGAACGCGGTTCCCAGAACCGAGGTGACATGCCGCCGCGTGATCTGCCAGGCAATGGCCATCGGGATCAGCGCGCCGCCCATGACAAAGGCCAGCGTCGGATCCCAGTCGCCGAACACGTCCAGCCAGCCTTGGACCTTGGTGGTGTCGGTCATGCCGGACACGAACAGCCCGGCGCCGAACAGCCCGCCGGCCAGGAATGCGAATAGATTGCGCATCTCAGATCACTCCCAGCAAGTGACGGAACAGCACGACGCCGATGCCCCCGGCAAAGATGTACAGGCCGGTGGCCGCGAAACCCCGAAGCGACAGCCTCGACATGCCGCAGACGCCATGCCCCGAGGTGCAGCCGTTCGCCAGGCGCGTGCCGATGCCCACCAGCAGGCCCGCCGCCGCCAGCACGACCCAATTGTCGGTGATGTGCGTGTCGACCGAACCGTAGAGCGGCATCAGCAGCACCGGCAACAGCATGACGCCCAGCAGGAAACTCAGCCGTTCCCATTTCGTCGACAGCCCCGAGCCATCGACGAGCCCGCCGATGATGCCCGACGCACCCATGATGCGGCCGTTCACCAGCAAGTAGGTCGCACCGCCCGTGCCGATGAGCAAGCCGCCCACCAGGCCCCAGATCCAATCCTGTTCCATGTTTCGCGTTTCCTTGAATTTTGCACCCCCGACGCGGCGGGGGCTGGGCCGGTCAAAGCTTGTTGACCGGCACCTTGAGAAAGACATCACCCTTGTCGTCGGCCGGCGGCATCCGGCCCGCCCGCATGTTGACCTGAAGCGACGGGATGATCAGCTTGGGCATCGCCAGCTTGGCATCGCGTTCGTTGCGCATCTTGACGAAATCCTCTTTCGATGCACCCGAACCGATATGGATATTGGCCTTCTTCTGGTCGCCCACCGTGGTTTCCCACTGGTACTGCTCGCGGCCCTCGGGCAGGTAGTCGTGGCCGACGAAAATGCGCGTTTCGTCCGGCAGCGACAGGATCTTCTGCACCGAGTCGTACAGGGTTTCCGACGACCCGCCGGGAAAGTCGCAGCGCGCCGTGCCGAAATCGGGCATGAACAGCGTGTCGCCGACAAATGCCGCGTCGCCGATCACATAGGTCAGGCAGGCCGGCGTGTGGCCCGGCGTGTGCAGCACGTCGCCGCGCAACTGGCCGATGTGAAAGCTGTCGCCCTCGCGGAACAGCCGGTCGAACTGCGACCCGTCGCGCTGGAATTCGGTGCCTTCGTTGAAGACCTTGCCGAACGTGTCCTGCACCACGGTGATCCGATCGCCGATTCCGATCTTGCCGCCCAGTTCCTGCTGGATATAGGGCGCCGCGGACAGGTGATCTGCATGGACGTGGCTTTCGAGAAGCCATTGAACATCATAGCCTTTTTCCTTGACAAAGGCGATGATCGCGTCGGCCGACCGGGTGTCGGTGCGGCCCGACGAATAATCGAAATCCAACACGCTGTCGATGATCGCGCAGGCCGATCCCGACGGGTCTCGGACAACGTAGGAAATGGTGTTGGTCGCTTCGTCGAAGAAGCCGGTCACTTCGGGTGTCATCATGGCTCATACCTCCGTTTCGGCATTCATATAATAAATCATGAATATGTTGCAAGCCTTATCTCGGATTGACCTGCGTCAATGTCCGAAATCTAGCTGCGTGCGACCTTTTTTCCCGAAATTCTGGAGGACCGCAGATGTCGCACCACACCTACAAACTTGCCATGCTGAAACGGCTTCGCGAACTGGGCGTCCGGCTCGAAGAGATCGAAGATGCGCTCGAGACGCCGCATGACAAGGATTGGGACGACGACGCCGCCGAACGCGCCGGTGACGAAGTTCTGGAACGGCTCGGTGAAAGTGGACAGGCAGAAATCAGCCGCATCCAGAACGCGCTGAAACGCATGGTCGACGGAACCTATGGAATCTGCGTCTCCTGTGGCGACGATATCTCGGAAGCCCGGCTTTCGGTCTTGCCCGAAACCCCGCTGTGCAAGTCCTGCGCTGCAAAGGGTGACAAACGCCCGTGACAATCGCGTAATAATAAGAAAAAGAATCAACTGGGAGGAGAATAGTAGATGACCCAAGACATCTTGAGGCGAATAGAAGGGCTGCGCGTCGAACTGAACGGCGCATGCGGCACGCATCGCGAAGCGCTTCTGGACAAGCTGGAGCAGGCGGTCGCCGTGTTGGACTCGACGGGCCGCGTCGCCCCGGCCTGGGCGCGGGCAAGGTTGGCGGATCGCATCGATGAAGCGGTCGAAGAGCAATTTGACAACATGCCGGTCTGATGCCGCTTCGCCCCCGTGTAGTTCTTGCCTTGTGGATAAGTTTGCCGTCTAATGCCTGAAACCGCGCGAACGGGGCGCGGGCAAAGCGGCATTCGGCCCGTCGGCCGGAACAAAGGCAAAGAGCAGACGGATGACGGAGTTGGTCGGATACGCGGTGCGTGATGGCATTGCGTATCTCGAAATCGACAATCCCCCTGTCAACGCGCTCTCGCGCGACGTGCGCCTGGCGCTGCTTGACCTTCTAGACACCGCGGAAGAGGACGACACGGTCGATGTGATCGTCCTGCTGGGCGCCGGGGCCTCCTTTCCTTCGGGCGCCGATCTGCGGGAACTGGAAAAACCGTTCGAGCCCCCCAGTCCGGCCGAGTTGTGCGAGCGGGTTGCACTCAGCGACAAGCCGGTGGTGGCGGCCCTGCACGGAAATGTTCTGGGGGCCGGCTTCGAACTGGCGCTCGCGGCGCATTACCGTGTTGCCTTGGCAGGAACGCGCGTGGGGATGCCTGAAATCAAGCTCGGTCTGATGCCGTCGGCGGGTGGCACGCAACTACTACCGCGCTTCGTCGGGGCGGGCACGGCACTGGACATGTTGCTGTCGGGCCAGGCCTTTCCGGTCGACCGCATGCCGGGCCGTGCCTTTGTCGATGCAGTGGGCGATGGCGCGCTGATGGATGCGGCGGACCGCTATTGCGCGAAACTGGTCGCCGATGGGGCGGGCCCGCGGCGCAGCGCCGACCGGCGCGACGGGCTTTCCGACGCGGCGGCCTTCCAGGGTGCGATCGCCGACCGGCTGGCACAGGTCGACGCTTTGCCGGATGTCGCGCCGCGCGAGATCGTCAAGGCGGTCGAAGCGGCGGCGCTGCTGCCCTTCGAGGCCGGAATTGCCTTCGAGGAAGCGGCGTTCCAGACCTGCCAGTCGCATCCCCAGGCCGCCGCCCTCAGCCACATTCTGCACGCCGAACGGCGCGCCGCAGCGGTGCCTTTGCCGCAGGGGCAGGCCCTGCCGGAGCTGACCCGCGTGGGCGTTCTGGGCGGTGGCCCGCTGGCCGCACAATGCGTCGTCGCCTGCCTGCAGTCGGGGCTTGGCGTCAATTGGGGCATACGTGACCCCGAGAGGCTGCGCGAGGGTGTCGAGCAGGTGACCGCCGCTCTGCAGCAGGGCGTCGCCGGGGCCGCCGATCCAGGCACGATGCTGGGCAGGCTGCGGTCGGGCAGCAGCGAAGACATGGTCGGTGGCGCCGATCTGCTGATCCACGCGGCACGCGGTCAGGGCGACGTGCCCGCCCCGCACGACCTGGTGAGGATCGTCGCGATGGCGTCGCGCGTCGACGGGATCGGCCTGCGCTTTGCCGCGCCGGTCCAGACCGGGCGGCTGGCCGAAATCGTGCAGGGCCCGGATTGCACCGCACCGCAACTGGCGGCGGCCCTTGCGCTGGTCCGCAAGCTGGGCAAGCAGCCGGTTCTGGTGCGTTCGACCGGCGACAGCGTGGCGGGCCGGCTGATCGCGGCGGCGCATCGGGCGGCCGACGCGCTGGTCGATGCCGGCGCCAGCCCCTTCGCGGTCGACCGGGCGTTGAAGGAGTGGGGGTGGCCCCGTCCGCTGTTCCAAAGCCGCGATGTCGTCGGGTTGTCCGAACTCGCCCCGGCGCCGCGGGCCGAGGGCGCGCGCAACTGGTCGCAGGTGCTGGTGGCGGCGGGTCGGGCGGGCCGCGCGGGAACGCCGCCTCAGGGCTTTTACGACTGGAGCGGCGGGATCGCCCGGGCCGACCCCGCACTGGATCACCTGATCGACGAAATGCGCCCGCGGCGCGACTGGGCCGCGGGTGACATCGCCCGGCTGGTCATCGGCGCCATGGCCAATGAAGGCGCGCGCATGGTGGCCAGCGGCATGGTGCGCAGCGCCGCCGATGTCGACGTGGTGTCGGTGCATGCGCTGGACATACGGCGCTTGCGCGGCGGCGTGATGAAGGCGGTGTCGCAGGACGGCATCTTTGCCACCGCCACGGCGATGCGGCGCCTCGACCATCCCGATCGCGGTTTCTGGGAACCGGCGGCGATCTGGGCGGACTTGGCCAAGAACGGCCAGACCTTCGACGATCTCGTCGCGCCCCGCCGCGCGGCCTGAGCGTCAGCCCAGGAAGATCCCCAGGATCACCAGCATCAGGCCCAGCACCGACAGCATCAGCGCGGCCATGTTCAGCGGCACGACCTTCTGCACGACCGCGCGCAGGTCTTCGTCGGGCAATCCGGCCTTGCGGGCCTTCCAGACGCGCAGGATGCACCAGACCAGGCCGACCAGCCCCACCAGCGACAGCGCCGCGCCGCCCCAGATCAAAGCCTGCATCGGTGTCACTCCTGGTTTTGTTGCCCGCATCGGGCGGTAAAGGATGGCGGCGCGTGCCGCAACCCCTTGATGGGCGTGAGCGGCAGCGCTAGGCAGGCGCGGCAAACGGCAGGAGAGCGACATGGACGATCAGCAGGGCGGTTCGGATACCGGGCGCGAATACGGCGTGGCGGCGGGCGAGCTGCGGCAATTCATCGAACGCTTCGAACGGCTGGAAGCCGAGAAAAAGGACATCGCCGACCAGCAGAAAGAGGTGATGGCCGAGGCCAAGGCCCGTGGCTATGACACCAAGGTGATGCGCAAGGTCATCGCCCTGCGCAAGCGCGAGCCCGACGACATCGCCGAGGAAGAGGCGGTGCTCGAGATGTACAAATCCGCGCTCGGCATGGCCTAACCGGCCGCCGGCAACGACAGTTCAGACCGACAGCCGCGCGCGTTCGTCTTCCAGCGCGCGCGGCTTGTGCCGGGCCGCACGCAGGGCCGTTGCGGGATCGGCGCCGGCGACCGCGGCGGCGGCGACCCGGTCCAGCGCATAGGTCTCGACCGTCGCGACACCCTTGAGCGCCGCGCGCGCCAGCGCCATCGCGGCCAGGTACAGACCCTGCGAGCCGACAACCCCCGCGCCGCTGGCCGGGGTTCCGGCGGCGTTGCTTTCGCAGGCCGCGACGCTGTCGGACAGATAGGTGCGGCACAGCAGCGGGCGGGATTCGTAGATCCGGCAGGACTTGGTTTCGGGGTCCAGCGCGGCGCAGGCCTGCGGATGCCAGGCCCGGCCATCGGGCTGACCGGCGAAGGGCGCCAGCGCCTCGGCAACCTGGTGCGCCTCGGCCCGGGACACCAACCCGCCATCGGCGCCGTTCAGGATGCAGCAGAACGCGCAGCCATTGCCGCAGGCCGCCGTCGCCGCCGGACCGGCCGGATTGGCAAAGACACGATCCAGATCGGCTCCGGCCATGCGCAGGGCCGCCATCCCCGAGGCCAGCTGGCGCACCAGGTCCGCGAAAGGCACGCCGTGGCTGCGCGCGGTGTCGCAATAGATCAGCAGCAGCTTGCGCGCGCGCTCCACCGTTGCGGATTTGTGTCCCGGCAGGCGCACCCTGGTCAGCACACGGATCAGCGCAGGGATATCCCGGGGCGCCGCGCTCATGGGGCGATCACCGTCACGCCGGGCATGCGCTCGATCTCGAACAGGTCGTCTTCGTAAAGCTCGGTCAGCATGTCGACATAGGCCTCGTCCCAGCCCGGCAGGTCCAGTTCCTGCTCGATCTCGTCCTCAAGCGCATATTTGTCCAGAAACGCGGTCATCACCCGGCGCTTCTGCCGTTCGTTGATGTCGGGGTTTTCCTTGAGGAATGCGCGGAACCGCTTCATCCCTTCGGGCTTGATGATGTTCGAAAACACCTCGAAGGCGCCGGTGATCTTGCGGGTCAGATCGATCCCCGCCGCTTCGCGGATGACCTGGCCCCAGATCAGCGGCGTGTCCTCGTTGCACCAGACGGTGATCGGCACGTCCGGCGCGGCCAGCCGCATCCGCTGGATCAGGTCCGACCAGCGCAGATGCAGCGGGTCGACGCCGCCCAGGAATTCGGCGAAATCGGTGTGCGGCGTGGCGGCATAGACCGCGGGCAGATAAGTGGCGGGGTTGCGCAAACCCACGAACACCTCGAGTTCGTCGCCGCGGAACAGCTCGGCCATGGTCTGCACGCGGTTCTCGGCATGGCGATAGATCTTGCCGCCCGCCAGCGCCAGTTTCGGCACCGACAGGATGTTGGGATGGCTGAGCACCAGCCGGTCGACATAGCCCGGGTCGTTGTCCAGCAAAGCGTCCAGCAACACTTCGCGCGCCTCGTCGGTGGGCTGCGTATCGGACAGCGAATTGACCAGGTCGCTCAGCAATTGGCGATAGCGGCTGGGCCCGGGAATGGCCACGCCATCCGCGCGAAACGCTTCGGTGTTGCGCAGCATCGTCTTCAGGAACAGATCATCGTCAGTGCAATGCACGCCGATATGAAGAATTACCTGCATGTCCGGGTCTTTTTGTCAGCTCGTGGCTGCACTATAAGCGCATTCGGGCCGAGGAAAACAGCATATCGGAGAAGCCTTCGACATGAGTGTGAGCGACATAGCACCCGCCCGCGCGGTACGGCGCAGACCCGGACCGTGGTCCGTTGGTGCCGTCGCAATCGCGCTTGTCGTCATCGCGCCGATTCTCGCGGTGCTGGGCATCGCGCTGTTTCCCAAGGAAAACATCTGGCCGCACCTGATCTCCACGACGCTGCCGCGTTACCTGCGCAACACCGCGATCCTGATGTTCGGCGTCGGTGCGATTTCGGCGGCGGTGGGCACGGGGGCGGCCTGGCTGGTGGCGCGCTACGATTTTCCCGGACGCCGGGCACTGGAATGGCTGCTGCTGCTGCCGCTGGCGATCCCGGCCTATGTCGGTGCCTATGCGCTGGTCGATTTCCTGGAATATGCCGGCCCGGTCCAGACCGCGCTGCGCGAGATGTTCGGCTGGCAATCGGCGCGCGACTACTGGTTCCCGGAAATCCGGTCGATGGGGGCCGCGATCCTGGTGCTGTCGGCGGCGATGTTTCCCTATGTCTATCTGCTGGCACGCAATGCGTTCCGCGAACAATCGGGCGCCTCGGACGAGGTGGCGCAATCGCTGGGTGCCGGAGCCTTCGGGCGGTTCCGCCGCGTCGGCCTGCCGCTGGCGCGCCCGGCGATTGCCGCCGGCGTCGCCATCGTGATGATGGAGACGGTCAACGATTTCGGCACCGTCGACTATTTCGCCGTGCAGACCCTGACCACCGGCATCTTCTCGGTCTGGCTGTCGGCCAACAACGCCGGCGGCGCGGCGCAGATCGCCACCGTGGTGCTGACCCTGGTCATCCTGCTGGTGGCGCTGGAAAAGACCTCGCGCCGGAAGATGAAGTTCTTCAACCTCTCGACCCGCCACCGCCCGGTCACGCGGCAGCCGCTGACCGGATGGCGCGCCGCGCTGGCGACGCTGGCCTGCGCCTTTCCCTTCGCCATCGGCTTTGTCCTGCCCGCCGGCGTGATCCTCAGCCACGCACTGGACAACACCCAGGTCTGGGTCGACCAGGCCTTGTGGCGGGCGGGGCTCAACACGCTGATGGTCGGGGGCATCGCGGCGCTGGTCACCGTGGCGGCGGGCGTGTTCCTGGTCTACGGCGTGCGCCTGTCGGGGCACCGACTGCCGCGGCTGTTGTTGCCGGTGACGACGATCGGCTATGCCGCGCCCGGCGCGGTTCTGGGGGTCGGCATCCTGATCCCGCTGGCGGCTTTGGACAACGCCGTGGCCGATGGCATCCTGGCGCTGACCGGGGTGGATATCGGGCTGGTGCTGACCGGTTCGGCCTTTGCGCTGATCCTGGCCTATTCGGTGCGCTTCTTCGCCATCGCCCAGGGCGCGGCCGATGCGGCGATGGGCCGGGTGTCACCGAACCTGGCGCTGGCCGCGCGGTCCCTGGGGCGTAGCCAGGGCCAGACGCTGACTGCCGTGTACTATCCGCTGATGCGCGCGTCGATGGCCTCGGCCCTGCTGCTGGTCTTCGTCGACTGCGTCAAGGAACTGCCCGCGACGCTGCTGCTGCGGCCGTTCAACTTTGACACGCTGGCGACACGGGTGCACGAACAGGCCAGCCTGGAAAACATCGGCGACGCCGCGCCCGCCGCGATCCTGGTGATCGCCGTCGGCCTGACCGCGGTGGGTTTGCTGGCGCGCGCCAACCGCTGAGCCCGACTTGGCCCTTGCGCGGCAGCCCCGGTTTGGCCTATCTGTGCCGCGCAGTGCCCCTATAGCTCAGCTGGTAGAGCAACTGATTTGTAATCAGTAGGTCCGCGGTTCGAGTCCGTGTGGGGGCACCACTATATCCAAAATTAATTATATACTTCAGCAGCTTAACTGCTGGATCGACTTACTCACCCACCTTTCTGTCCACCTATGGAAATCGGTATTTGAGTATCGCGGAAGACTAGGGTCGAAGTGGTTCGGCGAATTTTTCTTGAGCCAAATCAGTTTTTACCGTTAGTTCACTTCCCGTTTGGGACACCCTTGTGGACACACTTGACATTCGCTCCCCGCTTTTGTTCGTCCACACAAACACGGCCATCTCGTCCAGGATGTGGCAGGTGTAGCGGTTCCCGGCTTGGCTTTCGAACGTCCAGAAACCTTGTTGGCCCTCAACATCGACGGGGGCTTGATCCAAGAAGAAATAGACCTTGGTTGCCGCGCGGCAGACTTCTAAGTCAGTCCAAACTCCTTCAGCGTGCGAATTAGTGCCAACCACTATCGAAAGAACGAACAAGGCGAAAAGCCGCGCGGAAACCGGTGTCACGGAATGACCCTCCTAATCCATCTTACTACTGAGCCTCCAAGACGCTCTCGAAGTTCGCCATTGCCGAGCGAAGGTTCTCCATGACTTCCTCTGCGAGCACATCAGGCTCGGGCAAGTTTTCAAGATCAGTCATAGACGCGTCCCGAAGCCAGAAGACATCTAGGCTAGCCTTGTCACGTGACAGCAACTCGTCCCGATCATAAGCCCGCCAGCGACCCTCGGGGTTTTCCTCCGACCAAGTCGGTTCTCGGTCATCTCGCACCATCGGATTATAGCACGCGATGAACTCCTCAAGGTGCGCATAGGTCAGGGGCTTCTGCTTCAATGTATGATGCACATTGGTCCGGTAGTCATAGAACCACACCTTGGAGGTTTGGGCTTCCGGGCTTGCCGGGCGGTTGTCGAAGAAAATGACGTTCGCCTTCACGCCTTGGGCGTAAAAGATGCCTGTGGGCAGTCGCAAGATCGTGTGAAGGTCCGTGGTTTGCAAAAGCTGTCGCCGGATAGTTTCCCCCGCCCCTCCTTCAAAAAGAACGTTGTCGGGAACGACGACTGCGGCTCGCCCGGTGGTCTTCAACATCGTGCGGATATGTTGAACAAAGTTAAGCTGCTTGTTCGACGTGGTGGCCCAGAAGTCTTGCCGATTGTATGTGAGTTCGTCGGTTTCCTGCTCGCCTTCTGCATTGGTGAAGCTCATGGAGCTTTTCTTTCCAAACGGAGGGTTTGCCAGGACAAAGTCGTAAGTCTCGGATGGCGGAGAAATCAGCGCGTCTGCTGGCGAAACCAAAGTCTCCCCGACCATCTCTCCAATCCCGTGAAGGAACATGTTCATCAGGCATAGCCGACGGGTGCCCGCAACTATCTCGTTGCCGTAGAACGTCGAGTGTTTGAGGAACGCCTTCTGCTCCTTGTCGAGGGCATAGTTGTCCGCGTCCGTTAGAAAGTCGTGAGCGGCCAGGAAAAAGCCGCCAGTGCCACACGCCGGGTCCGCTATGGTCTTACCCGGCTCAGGGCGGACACACTCCACCATCGCCCGGATAAGCGCGCGAGGCGTGAAATACTGGCCCGCTCCCGATTTGGTATCTTCCGCGTTGCGCTCTAGCAGGCCCTCGTAAATGTCGCCTTTCACGTCCGCGCCCAACATGATCCACTTCGTGCCATCGACCATGTCGATCAGGCGGAACAGTTTGGCAGGGTCAGTGATCTTATTCTGCGCCTTGGTGAAGATTTGGCCGAGCATACCTTTCTGCTCGCCAAGTTTCCGAAGCAGTATGACGTAGTGGGCTTCAAGTTCGGCCCCGCGCTTGGTCGTCAAGCTGGTCCAGTCATATCCATCCGGAATACCCACGTCGCGGCTATACGGGGGTTTCGCGTATTCATCCGCCATCTTGAGGAAGATGAGGTAGGTAAGCTGTTCCAAATAGTCGCCATAACCCACGCCATCGTCGCGCAACGTGGTGCAGAAACTCCAGACCTTGGAGACGATGGGGGCAGTGTTCATGGGTGATTACTCCAAGTCGATCCAAAGGTGAGCGAACATCACGAAGCTTCGTAGGATTGAACGATCAGCGCCTTGGCGCGTTCTAGGTCCTCGTGGGATTTCAATGTAACTTCTAGATCGCCGGTGCCAAAATGACCGACATTTCGCACGTCGCGGGTGAAGCCTTCGTCAAGTTCAATCGTTTCCGGATTGATCTTCAGATAGAGCCGAATGACCGCGATTGATGGTTTGACCTCGACACACGCGAAGTTTTTGATACGCCGAAACGCGAAGTAGTTTTTCAGCGTTTTTTTGGTGACGTCATCACCCATGCCCAACATGAACGTGTCCACGTCGGAGTATAGATTTGCCAGTTCTTCTCCGGCATCGGCCAGGCTCTCGCAATTGGTCTTGTAGCGCTCGCCCTTCGGCACCGAAACGCCCTTGGGACCATCTACTTTCGGCGCGGTTTGAGGCGTTGCGGAAACTGCTGTGAGCAATTCCAGCAGCAAGAGGCCTTCCCCAAACTTGCGGTATCGGACCAACTCGATGTTGCGGCTCATCTGCTTGACGGCGTGGGTGTCATACTTGGTGAAGTCGGCAGCGATACAGATCAGGCGCGGGGCGCTCCATTCGATCTGGGCGGCGCTATCCTTGCCGTAGCGGTCGCGGACCAAGATTTCAAAATCGCCGCGATGATCCATCAACCAGTCGAGGTAAAAAAGCCCTTGGTTGATCACGTTCTCGGATCGGTCGCGCTTGTATTCAATGATGACTGGATAACCGTTTTCGTCGATGCCCAGCGTATCCATCCGCCCGCCATGGGTGGTCGAGTATTCCGAGGCAAGAAAGCGAACCCCGAGCAGGGTTTCCAGGTTGTTTTCGAACTGCGTTTGAAGCCCGCGTTCCAGCGGCGCGGAAGAGGCGGCAAGTTCGCCGAGCGCGCTGCCGCTCATCTGGAACAGTTTCAGGTCGCTCATGCGTGTTGCCTCCGGCGCTTGGCTTTGGGCGCATTGGTGCGCTCGGCTTTGATCCGTTCCAGGAGGGCTGAGGCGGGTTCGTCGGTGGGGTCCTGGGGGACGAGTTGGCCGGAGAAGGCTTTTTTCAGGATGGATTGGCGCAGCGCCTCGGCGCGGGTGAGAGCTGCGTTAATCTCGGCTTCCACACTGTCTGCGGCTTCGAGGCGGGCATTGAGCAGGCGGACGACTTCGGCCTGTTCGGCTGGGGAGCAAACAGGGACGGGCATGGCTTTGATGTCGCTACCGGATACGCCGGATTGACCTGCCGTTGTTCTAATGCGCCTTTCGATATAGGCGCGGCTTTCACCGCAGTTGGTCGCTGCCTCAAGGAAAGCCGGGTTCAGGATTTCGGACTTAATCTCGCACCTAATGAGTTTGTCAGGATAAACGTGGCTGCCGTCACCCCGATACATCGCAGACACGCCGACGTAATCGCGCGAGCCGTTGTAACGTGTGAAAACGAGGTCTCCACGTGTAAGGCGATAGTCTTGAAAACTCCCATCAGGATCGGTGATGCGGCGGAAATCGTTTAAGTCGAAGGCCATGGGGCGAACAGCACTAATCCGGAAAATCTTGAGCGGACCTATTTCGTCGGGTTTGGCCGAAATACCGTTTCGGATGGACCAGGCAAGCGCCTCAAACGGCAGGTAAGCCCATCCCCCCGGCAAATCCCGAAGGTCTGAGAAGTCAAACTTGTCGGGCCATGCTGGCCGCTTCGGCTTTGCTGGTTTCTTGCCCTTCTCGCCGTCGGCGCGCCATGTGGCAAGGGCTTCTTGCCAGTCGTCGAGGGCGGCTTTGTAGCGGGTGTCGCGTTCGGACTGGATGCGGGCGAGGAGGGTTTCGGGGGCTTCCAGTTTGTCGGCATTTTTCGCGCGCCAGTCGGCGGTGAGGCGGCCTTCGAAGGCGGATTTCAGCAGGGTCTGGCGGTAGAGGCCAAGGGTAGTGCGCGCCGTTTGCAGGCTCTCGACCCCCTTGTCGATTTCATCAAACAGCGCCTCGATCTTCTCCACGATGCGGCGTTGTTCGTTGAGCGGAGGGACAAGGATTTCGAAATCACCGATCTGCTCGAAGTTAACGCGGGGTCGGTCTCCTGCGTTCAGACTGGCCGCGAAGGCTACGAAATCCCTTGCGTTTAGCCGATGCCGTAAGAAGGCCGGGTAAATCAGTTCGTTACCGCCAAATATAATGAATTCCGCAGAAGCGAGGCCATCGAACTTGGGTTGAGCAACTTTGTTTAGATATGGGCGAAGGCGTCCATATAACACGTCATTCTCGAAGAACCGGGCAGCGTTGCTTTTCAGTTCCGAAGCCGGAACAGAGCCGAGAATTCGGGTTGTGTGAGCCTCCACATGATCCATACCAATGAACGGCAACTCTGGAAATGCGGAAGGCGATACCTTCTCGCCGCGAGGTGTGATGAAGTCCGACAACGGACCGATTGCCCATCCACTCGGTAAATCCGTCATGCCGAGAGTGCCTCATTCATCTCCGTCATGACCTCATCCATTCCATCGCCAAAGAGTGCATACATCTGCCCCATCCCGCCCTTGCCGTCAAAGGGGGCCATCTCCAGATCGTCGCGCTCGATGGTGAAGGAGGTAGCGAGGTGGTCGCGGATCATGCGCAGCCAATCCATCTGTTCCTCGGTGAACTTCTCGCCCGCGCCGGAGTGGCGCTGCAAAATCCAGCTTTGAAAATTGCGCTTTACCCGGTCGGAATGCCGGGTCAGCGTCTGGTCCAGCCCGCAGACCCGCCGGATCAGCGCCACCAGCGCGTTCAGATCCTTTTCGGGTGTCTCGCCCTTGTAGTCATCCAGATGCGCATAGGCGCACCACACGGTGAGCGGGGCAAGGCGCGGCTGATCGTCTTTCAGCTTTTTCAGCACTTCCTTGATCATGTCGAAGGTGACTTCGGACCGGCGGGCGGGGGTGTTGAAGTAGATCGACAGCGCCTCGATCTGGTCGCGGTTTTCTTTGAGGTAGTCCTCGAACTCCTGCGCGATCTGTTTGGCGTTCTCCGCCACATCGCCCGCCCATTCGGCGCGCAAGAGCGTGTCGAGGTTTTCGTGGTCGATGGTCTGTTCGTTGTCTCGGCGGATGGTGTCCATCAGGTTGATGAGCGAACCGGTGAAGACGTTGGCGGCCTGTTTGATCCGTTCCTCTCTCGCGGCCTGCATTGCGGCATCGTCGGGGTCTGGGTGGCCAGCGGTTTTGGCATCCGCCTCGACCTTGTCCGGGTCGATGGCATCGAACAGGTCCCGCACGATGGCGGTCAGGGGTTTGCCCGCTTGCGTAGTGATCTTCTCCTGATCCTCGGCCCCTAGCTTATTGTCCAGGCGGGAAAGACGTGCGGCCAGCGAGCTGACGGTTTCCTCAGACCGGTCGCCCATCATCAGCCCGGTGGCGAGGTCCTTGAAGGGAATGGAAGGTTTGGTGTCGAGCGGTTGGCTGGCGGTCTTGAGGGATTTGGTGACGCCGACCGCATCTACAATCACGTAGTGGGTTTTGGCATCGGCAGAGGGCGTAACCTTTTTCAGATCGTCAGGTTTAACGACGCGGGTGCCCCGGCCCTTCATCTGCTCAAAGTAGTTCTTGGACTTCACGTCGCGCATGAAGATCAGGCATTCGAGCGGCTTCACGTCGGTGCCGGTGGCGATCATGTCCACGGTCACGGCGATGCGCGGGTAGTAGCTGTTGCGGAAGGCGGACAGCGAGGATTTCGGGTTCTTCGCGCCGTTGGTGATCTTGCGGCAGAAGTCGTTGCTTTCCCCGAACTCTTGGCGAACGGTTTGGATTATGTCGTCCGCATGGCTATCGGTCTTGGCAAAGATCAGGGTCTTGGGCACCTCTTTGCGGCCCGGGAATATCTCGGGCCACTTGTCGCGAAAGGTGCGGATCACGGTGCGGATTTGGTCGGGGTTAACCACCGAGCGGTCAAGCTGCGTGGCGGCGTAGGCCTGATCCTCATCTTGGGTTTCCCAGCGGCGGGCGCGGGTCTCGCGTTCGCGCTTCTCGACCAGTTGCTCGGCCTTTAGGGTCTCACCGCCTTGGGTGATCTGGGTTTCGATCAGGTAGACCTCGTTGCCGACGTTGACCTTGTCGGCCACGGCGCGTTCGTGCGTGTATTCGCTGACGACGTTCTTCTGGAAGAAGCCATAGGTGCGATTGTCAGGCGTCGCGGTCAGGCCGATCAGGTAAGCGTCGAAATACTCGATGACCTGACGCCAGAGGTTGTAGATGGACCGGTGGCATTCGTCGATCACCACAACGTCAAAGTGTTCCGGCGGCAGATTGGGATTGTAGACAACGGGCAGCGGTTCTTTACGCCGCCACTTCTGCTCCGCCGGGTTTTCGTCCTCGGCCCCTTCATTGAGTTCCTCGCCCTTGAGCGTCGCATACATCCTCTGGATCGTGGAAATCACCACTTGGTTGTCATGGGCGATGGACGGGGAGGTCAGGCGCTGGACGTTGTAGAGTTCGGTGAATTTGCGGTTGTCGTCGTTCGGGATGAACGCCATGAACTCTTGCTCGGCTTGCTCGCCGAGGTTCTTGGTGTCCACAAGGAACAAGATGCGGCGCGCTCCAGCGTGTTTGAGCAGGCGGTAAACCTGGGTGATCGCCGTGAATGTCTTACCTGACCCGGTGGCCATCTGGACCAGTGCACGCGGCTTGTCTGCTTTCAGGGATTTCTCAAGGTTTGTGATCGCGGTGATTTGGCAATCGCGCAGGCCGTCCGGGTCCAGGTCGGGCAGCGCGGCTATTCCGGCGCGGAATGAATTTGGCGCATCCACCCATGCCTTGAGCGTTTCCGGACGGTGGAACGTGAAAACCTCCCTAGAGCGTGGGCTAGGGTCGCGTCCGTTGGTGAAGCGTGTGATCTGGGCTGTGCTTTCGTAGACAAAGGGCAGCGGTGCCGAGTTCGAAACCCATTTCAGCTTGGCTTTGGCGTAGCCCTCTGATTGCTCCTCTACAGAGGTGAGACGGACACCCCAGCTATCTGGCTTGGCCTCAACCACCCCAACGGCCCGACGGTCAACGAACAAGACATAGTCAGCGGGGCCGATGTCGGTCTGATATTCGCGAACGGCAACGCCGAGGCCAGCGTTGAAATCCAAGGCATCCTTGTCCTGCACGCTCCAACCGGACGCTTGAAGGCGCTTGTCGATCTGGTCCCTCGCGATTTGTTCCGGCGTTTGGTTGATACCGCTCAACACGAAAAAAGCCCTGTAACTTCAACTGATTTGTCAACCATGTCGGTCCGGCCCGGAAATTGCAACGGACAGCTGGATTGCAGGCAGCGTAAACACTGCGATTTTGATTTTGATCGCCATTCGCGTTCAATAGACCATGCCCCAGTGAGACAACCCAGCCCGCACAGAGTAGTGTCTCACATGAATATATATTGTTTTTTGAGACGACGTGTGTCACAAAGTTTATGACCCATGTGATACAAGAGGCCCTTCATGCTCATCGGATATGCCAGAACATCGACACTAGACCAGAAAGCAGGCTTGGAGGTTCAATTAAATGAACTCCGCACTGCGGGCTGTGAGAAGGTTTTTGAGGAACAGGTGTCGTCAGTTGACGTTGCCGCCCGGAAGAAGTTGACCGAGGCGATGGACTTCGTCCGCGAGGGCGACACGCTGATTGTGACACGGCTTGACCGGCTGGCACGCTCTGTCCCCCACCTTATGGACATATTGGCGACGCTCACCAAGAAGGGCGCTTCTCTGCGCATCTTGGCGATGGGCATAGATACGGCAACGCCGACCGGCAAGCTGATGCTGACTGTGCTCGGTGGCATCGCGGAGTTCGAGCGCGAAATCATGCTTGAGCGCCAACGCGAGGGTATCGCCAAGGCAAAGGCAGCGGGAAAATACAAGGGCCGCAAACCGACGGCACAGGCGAAGTCAAAGGAAGTCTTGGACCTGATCCGCTCCGGCATAGGACCGTCCGAGGTGGCGAAGAAGACAGGCATAAGCAGGGCGTCGGTCTACAGGATTATGAAAGAGAACAATCAGCCTGCTGCGCAGAAGGCCAACCCGAAATCAACTTCGAAGTTCGTGTGCGATCCGGGCGATCTAAAGGAAATTTCGATTAGCTCGCCTCCTATCTAGCCCAACGGACTAATCCGATCTAAGTGAACTGTTGCTTTGCTTGACCGGTGAACGCGCGTTCACAAATTGACGCGCGCTGTATCGCTGAACTAGTCCGCACCGCATGCAGCTTGAACACTTCCGCTCTCTCAAATTCACCCACATTCCCTGCAGTTCATTGCCATAGGGTCCGAAGTGCTCACCCATTGCTTCGGCGAGAGAGCCCTTGGCCCGTTTGCGGAAAATGCATTGGCTCGGTGCCAATTCAGCTTTGCGTTCACTGGCCGATTTTGCGCTTATTCTGTGCATCCGGAACTTCGGCCAAAAGCAGCGGTTTTCTCCAAGAGCAGTGGTGAACGTGCGTTCACTTCACGTGGGAAATCTGAGGCGTATGAACTTGAAGAAAACCACCGAATGCGCCCATATTCGTCCAAAGGCAAAATCGTGACTATGATACCGTTTTTTCCATGCCTAGCTGCCTTTCATCGTTCAATTAACTGACCTCCGCTCTTGATTGGCCAAGTCACGGGGCATCGACGAAACACATACGCGAAGGGTTGCTGGCTATCCTCACCTTGCCATTCTCCCAACCAACAATGTCGTGCTGTCCAATGCCGTGTTTGTGCATGAATAGGTCTATGACCCATGCGGGATCGGCACCTTCAGGGAGACTTGCGTAGAAATCGTCTGGAAAGAAAGCATGCCAAAATTTGACATAGCGTTTGATGCCAGCAAGTTCGGCTAACAATAAGCCCCGCGTCTTTGGCGTCTTTGCTGAACACCAAACATTGAACAACGTGGAGCAACTGACCAGCGCAGCATCTATGCGAGCGTGGTAGCGTTGCAGGTTTGCGTTGTTCGGATGGCCTATTACGTTGCCGTCTATCAAATAGATTGCGTGTCCCAGGGCTGTAACGCCGTCATGGGCGTTCTCTATTTGAGGAGGTTTCACTTTGAAGCTCCCGCCGGGAAGTGCAGCGACTGCCGCACCCAAGGACTTCGCCGCCACTTCCACCTTCTGCCGGGTGGTGCTGATCAAAAAAAGGTTGTCAGCGTAAACGATCAGATGCACATCATTCGGCAGATTGTGTGAAAGATGCGTCATGATCCACGTCGTGATCGCTGCGGAAGTCTTGGCTCCTTGGGGTGCTCCCCGGCGGGCTGATGATACGCAACCTATAGAGAGCAGACTACCGTCCGGCTTTCGGGGGATTGCGGTGGTGGCGAACGCCACTCGTTCCACTACCTTCTTGAAGGGTAGCTTGGGCAGAACCTTGCTTTTTGCGACGCTGGGGTAAAACTCGGAAATATCGAGTTCTGCAACCCAGACGTTTCCGTCCTCAATCAAGGCTATCATCTTTGCGATGGCGGCCTGCACGCCTCGATCCGTGAATAGCCATGGCATCTCTTCCGGTGGCGGCATCAAGGCTCGGATACATTGCGAAACCATTAATTGCGCGGCGGAACTGCGTAATTGAAAGCTCCATATCCACCGATACCTATTCGGTGTCCCACGAGGGACTTGATGAACACGCGCGATTTCAGCCTGCGGAGCCCACAGGTTCATTTTCTCTGCAAGCAAAATGCAACGTCCCAAGTCGGTTCGCTTTGCCAACGGCTTCGATTTATTCACTGAGCAAACAGCTTCGATGCGCGCGTCGAACGACTTAAGATAAGTCTCGCAGGCCTTGGTGTATTCTGAATGGTTTTTATGCGCGGCATTGCGCACTCGCCTTTTCAGTTTTGCGGCCCGCTTTATCGCCCGGTTTGCCGTTTTCACATGGTCGGGCAGACTTGCATGTTGGTGCTTGTGCAATGGCAAATAGTAGCCGAGTTGGTTTTGAAAGCCATCATAAGGCTTGGGCTTGATTTGGATGGGCATCGTAGACCTTCATTCTGATCTAGTTGAACAGAGCACGAGTGGTGAACGCGCGTTCACCGGCTTCTGGCGCGTGCAAAATTGTTCGGGGTTATTCGGCGCTAGCACGATTAGCCGCATGGGCCTTCTGTCTGGCTAGCAGGGCTTCCGCGCAGCTCGTCACAACTCGCTGGACCGGCGCATCTGTAAGAACTCTTCTATCTCTGCTTCGCACCAATAAAGCCGCACACCAATTCGTATTGGCTGAGGAATGCGTCCACTTTCGAGGTCACGGTAAATGCTGGATCGTGATCGGCCACCTAGCTTGTCGCTGAGTTGTTCGAGCGTGATATAGCGGTCGGATGCTTGGGGCATGTTGGGTCTCCTTGACGTATGGAGACATCCTTAGCGATAAGCTGTGTGGCCAAACACGCCGAGAAATCAAGTTTTTTTGGCCACACACCGGGCCGTAGACTAGCGTAGCTTGCTAGTTAAGGTGCATTGGACCGGTGCACGCACGTTCACTGTGTGCCCGAGACTACTTGAGATTGGGATTGAGCGGTTCGTCCGAACCGAACAGGTCGTCAGGATCGACGAGGCCAAAGACGCTAGCAATCCGTCCGGATAGCTTTGGCAGTTGAGCGGCATTCTTGTCTTCCATAACGCGCCTCAAAGTCCGGGGGCTACATTTCATCGTCGGGCCGTCAGCTTGTAGCTTGATACCGCGCAGGCCAAGTGACGCGAACTCCAACGCGTCGCCGTCGTTTTGGAACTCGCAATGGAGATAGTCCTGTCGGTTCCAGGCACGAATGCAAGGAGTGGGCATATCCTGATACTTGCTCTTGTCCTTAACCCATGCCCTGACCGCGATGACCGCCCGCCGCCGAACTTCGTTTTCAAAACGGCGTCTGATAACTATCAACGGACGTTTCCCCACCCCCTTCCAGCTCGGCTTTTTTCCCAAATGGAAGTCCGCCGTTAGTTTCAGCAGATGATCTACGAGCCAATCCGGCATGGCAAGTTGATGGTCGCCGCAGAGGATGAGCGCCTGATACAAAGCGGTGGGATCACCGCGCACGGCAGCCTTCTTGAACTCTGATAACAATCCCGCAGAGGCTTCATCCGGTTGTAACGCTGTCGTTCGGGCCAACGGTTCAGAAATCATCATAATTCTCTTCGTTCTCGCCCGTCACAAAACGCGCCCATTCGGTCATGATCAAACACCGTTGTTCCAGAAAATCTGTTCGAAGATACGCGCGTTCGACTTGGCTCCCTGCGACGTGGCCAAGGCAGGTCTCCGCAATTTCGCGCGGAACGCGGGTTTGTTCGGCCAACCAGTCGCGAAAGCTGGATCGAAAACCATGTGGTCTGAAAGGCAACCCAGCTTTCTTCATGTGTTTGCCCATGGTCATGTCAGAAATCACGCCTTTACGTAGGCCCGGAAACAGATACCCCTCGCGGTCAAAAGGTCTGGCAAGATCGACCAATTGCAATGCCTCATCTGATAGTGGCACGCGGAAGTCTGAGGTTTGCCCCAAGCGTCCCTTCATCTGTTCCGCCGGAATGGTCCAAATTTCCCCCTCAATCTGATCGTAGCGCATGAACCGCAGAGGACCTGAGCGAACCGCAGTGAGGATCAGCATCCGAAGAGCCAGATTGGTTGTCGTAGGTTCCTCCAGCGTTCGGTAGAAATCAGGAACCTCGATCCATGGCATGGCGGCAATGTGCTGAGGCGTATGCCTGGACTTGCCGAGCAACGCTTTGGCCTTCTCTGTCGCCTGCAAATCCACGTCCAGCCCGAGGGCCGCAGCGTGCCGGAGGACGATACTGAGGCGGTTGAGGGCTTTGCGCGCCGTCTCTCCTTTAGAATGCCAAATGGGCTTCAGAGCATCCCGTATGTCGATCTGATCAATATCCGAGACGGGAACCTCTCCTAGCTTCGGCAGGACGTGGAGTTCGAGAGGCGAAAACCACCTTCCGGCTTTTCCGTCGCCTTTCAGTTCGGCCTTGCGGCTTTCGAACGCGTCCAGTGCGACATCGGCCAAGCAGTGCAGATTGCGTTCCGCCTCACGCCGCTGCTTCTCGCGCTCCTTGATGGGATCGATGCCTTTGCGCGCGTGTAATCTCCAGTGTTCTGCTTGTTCCCTTGCCTCTTTCAATGTGACTTCATTGATTGACCCAAGGCCCATTTCACGTCGGCGGCCATGCACCGTGACCCTTAGGAACCATTGACCGCCACCATCACGCCTTTTGTGCAACCATAGGCCGCCACCGTCGGAATACTTTCCGGGGACTGCCGCTTTGACCGTAGCAGCTGATAATTTGTGTAGAGGACGTGCCATGCGTCCACCTCTGTATCCACCTTTATTGTTGGGATACCATGATACATCTTGGGGCACGATGAAACACCCAAGTCGCTTTAAACGCATGATAATTCATTTTTTTGAGACGCCATGGAGTATATTGGCATATGAAGTGAATGCCGTGTGGGGGCACCATCGCTCACCGCCAT
Organism: Thalassococcus arenae; assembly: GCF_019104745.1. Lineage (NCBI taxonomy): Bacteria > Pseudomonadati > Pseudomonadota > Alphaproteobacteria > Rhodobacterales > Roseobacteraceae > Thalassococcus > Thalassococcus arenae. The sequence goes on along the minus strand of NZ_JAHRWL010000004.1, from coordinate 43,357 downwards.
TGCCATCGTCTTTCATGCTCGCCGGCCGGTCGTGCTGCTTGAATGCCCATCTGGTCATCGTGACCGATATGTCCGAAACTGGCGACGAACAGGACGGATTGGTGAGGCAGGCTATGACGTGGCGGCTGTTTTCCGATGCACGATGCGCCTTGGGCGAAGGGCCGCTCTGGCACCCGCTGCGCGGTTCGCTGGTCTGGTTCGATATCCTCGGGCGGCGGCTCTACGAGCATGATGGCGGGACCGAGCGCAGTTGGGATTTCGACGCGATGGTCTCGGCCGCGGGGTGGATCGACAAGACGCGGCTGCTGGTAGCTTCGGAACGCGCGCTTTTCGTGTTCGACATGGACACCGGCACGCAGGAGCCGGTCTGCGACCTGGAGGCCGACAACCCCGTGACGCGATCCAATGACGGCCGCGCCGACCCGCAGGGCGGGTTCTGGATCGGCACGATGGGCAAGAACGCCGAGCCGGGCGCGGGGGCGATATATCGCTACTGCAAGGGAGAGTTACGCAGGCTTTTCAAGGACATCACCATCTCGAACGCGATCTGTTTCGCGCCGGACGGGCGGCACGCCTATTTCACCGATACGCCGACGCGCATCATCCGCCGGGTCGCGCTGGACCGGCAGGGATGGCCCGTGGGCGCGCCCGAGGCCTGGCTGGACCTGAATGCCGAGGAACTGAACCCCGACGGCGCCGTCGTCGATGCGGCGGGCAATCTGTGGAACGCGCAATGGGGCGCGGCGCGGGTGGCGTGCTACGACCCGGACGGGCGTTTCCTGACCGCCGTGGCGGTGGGCGCGGGCCAGTCCAGTTGCCCGGCCTTCGGCGGGCCCGATCTTTCCACGCTCTACGTCACGACCGCGGCTCACGGCGCCGGGGCCGACGACTCCCGCGCGGGAGCGGTGTTCGCTGTATCTAAAGTGGGCAAGGGGCAGGCCGAGCACCGGGTAATCCTGTGAGGACGCGATGAAAGCCTTTCTCGATCCCCGTCAATCGCGCCACGATCCGCGGATGTTTCTTAAGGCCGGCGTGCCGCGGCCGAACCCCGAAGCGCCGGGTCGTGTGGACCGGCTGCGAGAGGGTGCGCTGGCGGCGGGCTGTACGCTGGTCGCGCCGCGCGACAACGGATCGGGGCCGATCGCGGCGATCCATCCGGCCGAATACCTCGACTTCCTGGCGACCGCCCACGACCGCTGGCAATCGGTCGACGGCGCCTCGGACGAGGTCATCCCCAACGTTCATCCGTCGCGCCATGCCGGATCGCGGCCCGATGGCATCGTCGGGCAGGCGGGCTGGCACATGGCCGACACCGCCTGTCCCATCGCCGCCGACACGTGGACTTCGGCTTATTGGTCGGCGCAGACGGCGCTTGGCGCCGCCGATGCGGCCTTGCAGGACGGCGTGGCCTATGCCCTGTGCCGCCCGCCGGGGCACCACGCCTTTGCCGACATGGCGGGGGGGTTCTGCTTTCTCAACAACGCGGCGATCGCGGCGCAGTCGCTGACGACGCAGGGCCGGCGCGTCGCCATCATCGATATCGACGTCCATCACGGCAACGGCACGCAAGGCATCTTCTACCAGCGTGGCGATGTGCTGACCGTGTCGGTGCATGCCGATCCGGCGGCGTTCTATCCGTTCTTCTGGGGCCATGCCCATGAACGGGGCGCCGGACCCGGCGAGGGCGCAAACCTGAACCTGCCGCTGCCCTTCGGCACGGGCGATGACGGGTTCCTTGCGGCGGTCGAGACGGCCTGCGGACGCATCGCCCTTTTCGGAGCCGACTCGCTGGTGGTATCGCTGGGGCTGGACGCGCACGAGGGCGACCCGTTCCGCGCGCTGGCGGTCACGACCCCGGGCTTTTCACGCATCGCCGCGCGGCTGGCCGACCTGCGTCTGCCCAGCGTGCTCGTGCAGGAAGGCGGCTATCTCCAGCCGGCCCTGGGCGACAACCTTGCGCATTTCCTGACCGGCTGGAGCACCGCCCCATGACCCATCCCGGCGATTCCCTGCGCCCCGGCGAAGAGACGGCCCGCCTGGACGCGCCGCGAGATGCGGCGCTGCATTTCATCGGTCGCTTGCGGACGCCCTTCGCGACCCGCGCCGATTGTCCGCGCCAGGGCGACCCGGAGAACGGACCCGAGTGCCGGGTCATCGTCGACGCCGCTTTCGTTCCGGCACTGGACGGGATCGAGCCGTTCGAGCGGATCGAGCTGCTTTACTGGCTGCACGAGGCCCGCCGTGATCTGCTGCGGCAAAGCCCGAAAGGCGACGGGCGCACCCGCGGGACGTTTTCGCTGCGCTCGCCGCTTCGGCCCAATCCGATCGGTACGTCGCTGGTGCGGCTGATCCGGCGCGACGGCGACACGCTGCTGGTTCGCGGGCTGGATTGCCTGGACGGCACACCGCTGCTGGATATCAAACCGGCGCGCTGCGACTACGCGGTCCAGGCGCCGCCGAAGCCTGGCGACTGAGTTTTCAAACTGCGCAAGACTTGTGCGCCTGTGAAAGGGGTGCCCATTTGCCGTGCGGAATCCCGCCGTACCGCCACCGCCGTGTGTGCCGCTTCGCCGCCATCTTGCGTCGTCCCGGCGATCGGCGAAGCCTGCGTGCGGGAGGATTCCGATCTGCCATACGACACCGAACCGACCTGTCCCGGCATCCAGCGTGCGCAACGCGCACGGGGCGAAGCGGTGCTTTCCGTCCGGCGGAACGACGGCGCCACGCGGATCGCCGATCTGCGCATGTCCGGCAGCGCGAAACTGCTGTTCCCGCGCAATGCCGACGAATCCTTGGCGGCGGTGTTCCTCAACACGGCGGGCGGGGTGACCGGCGGCGATGCCTTCCACCTGACGGCATCTGCAGAAGCAGGCGCGTCGCTGACGCTGACGACACAGGCGGCCGAACGGGTCTATCGTGCGCTGCCGGACGAGACCGGGCTGGTGCGCACGCGGCTGAGTTGCGCCGAGGGCGCGACCCTGCACTGGTTGCCGCAAGAGACGATCCTTTTCGATGGTGCCGCGCTGGACCGACATCTGTCCATCGACATGGCCGGGGATGCCAGCCTGCTGGCCTGTGAAGTCCTGGTGTTCGGTCGTGCCGCAATGGGCGAGGACGTGCGCGACCTGCGTCTGCGCGACCGGATCGATCTGCGCCGCGACGGGCGCCTGTGCTTTGCCGACCGGCTGCAGCTGACCGGCGATGCCGCGACCGCATTGCGTCGGCCCTTTGTCGCCGATGGCGCTCGGGCGATGGGTTCGGTGGTCTTCGCGGCACCGGGTGCGGCGCATCGGCTGGAGGGACTGCGCGCCGGTTTGCCGCCGCAGGCCGGGGTCAGCGCGCTGCACGACGACCTGGTGTTCCTGCGCGCCACCGCCGCGGACGGTTTCGCCTTGCGCGGCCTGTTGATCCCGCTTCTTGCGCGCCTGTCCGGCGCCGAACTTCCCCGACCCTGGATGATCTGAGACATGAACCTGACCCCCCGCGAGAAAGACAAGCTGCTGGTCGCCATGGCCGCCGAATTGGCGCGCAAGCGCCTGGCCCGCGGCGTCAAGCTGAACCATCCCGAGGCCATCGCGCTGATCACCGACGCGGTGGTCGAGGGCGCCCGCGACGGGCGCAGCGTGGCCGACCTGATGCAGGCGGGCGCGCGGATCGTGACGCGCGGGCAATGCATGCAGGGCGTGCCCGAGATGATCCACGAAGTGCAGGTCGAGGCCACGTTTCCCGACGGCACCAAGCTGGTGACCGTGCACAACCCGATCCGGTAGGGCCGTGCGTATTTTTGAAAGAGAAGAACGAGGGGGTTCGCGATGAAGAGATGGGCTTTGGTTCTGGCGATGCTTGCGGGGCCGGTTGCGGCGCATCCCGGTGCGCATGTGCATCCACATGACGGGGCATCCTGGCTGGCGGTGTTGGGTGCGCTGTCGGTCGTCGCCCTGGCGGGCGGCGTTGCCGCGGTGGGCCTGCGGAGGAAAAGGTGATCCCCGGGGAAGTGATGCCCGCCGCGGGAACGATCACCCTGAACGAGGGGCGCGAGGCGATCACGCTGATGGTCGCCAATACCGGTGACCGGCCTGTGCAGGTGGGCTCGCATTACCATTTCGCCGAGGCCAACAGCACGCTGGATTTCGACCGCGACGCGGCGCGCGGTCGGCGGCTGGATATCGCGGCGGGCACGGCGGTGCGGTTCGAACCGGGTCAGCGCCGCGAGGTGCGGCTGATCGAGATCGGCGGCGCGCGGCGGATCTTCGGCTTCAATCAGCAGGTGATGGGTCGGCTGTGAGAGGCGTGCTAGGGTGATCTTGCAGGATCGCGGGCAGAGCCGTCGAGCAGGCCACCCACCATAGATAGGGAGAACGACCCATGTGCGATATCTGCGTGATCAATTCGGTGAAGGAGCGGATGCTGTCGCGCCGCCAGTTCTTTTCGGCATCGGCAGCGGTTGCGGCCGGGTCGGTGCTGGGCGGCATCACCGCCGCCCCGCCGGCGCTGGCGGCGGGCCATGGCGGGGTGGTGGACATGACCCACAAGCTCAGCCCGGATTTTCCGACCTATTTCGGACCGCCGGGCATTGCGATGGAGCCGCAGTTCAATTTCGCCGAACACGGCTTCAACCTTTTGAACCTGACGATCAACGAACATACCGCCACTCATATCGACGCGCCGTTGCATTTCTCGGCCGATGGCCTGTCGGTCGACGAGATCCCGGTCTCGGACCTGGTGATCCCGCTTTGCGTTGTGCACATCCATGGAAAGGCGGCCGAGAACCCCGACGCGCAGGTAACGCCGGACGATCTGAAGGCGTGGATCGCAGCCAACGGCCCGATCCCCGACAAGGCCTGCGTGGCGATGCATTCCGGCTGGGCGGCGAAATCGGGTGATGCGGCGGCCTATACCGGCAATGATGCGGCGGGGGTCAAGCACTTCCCCGGCTTCCATGTCGAGGCGACGCAGATGCTGCTGGAGGAAACCACGGCGGTGGCGCTGGCGGTTGACACGCTTTCGCTGGATCACGGGCCATCCGCCGATTTCGCGTCGCATTACGCGTGGCTGCCCGCCGGCCGTTACGGCATCGAGAACCTGGCCGGGCTGGAAAACGTGCCTGCGGCCGGGGCCACGCTGGTCGTCGGCGCGCCCACCCATCCCGGCGGCACCGGTGGTCCCGCCCGCATCTTCGCGATGGTGTGATGGCGACGCTGCCGCTGATATCCGACGAGGCGGCCAGCGCCGAGGTGCTGGCCGTCTTCGCCGACATCCGGGCCACCCGGGGCACGGATTACATCAACAATTTCTGGCGCGCGCTGGCCAACGACCCGGCATTGCTGCGCGCTACCTGGGACCGTCTGAAACAGGTGATGGGTCCCGGTGCGTTGGATCCGCTGGTCAAGGAGATGCTCTATATCGCCGTGTCCACCGCCAATGGCTGCGACTATTGCATCCATTCCCACACCGCCGCCGCCAAGGCCAAGGGGATGAGCGCCGCCCAGCACGGCGAATTGCTCGCGGTGATCGGCATGGCGATGCAGACCAACGGGCTGGTCAGCGCGATGCAGGTGGAGGTGGACGATGCGTTTCGCGTGTAGTGTGCTGGTCTTTCTGCTGGCCGGGGCCGCTCAGGCGGCGTGTCCCGGCGATACGCAGATCGAGATGAACACCTGCGCTGCGGAAGAGTACCGACGCGCGGATGCGGCGCTGAACGCGGCCTGGAAACCGGCCAAGGCCTTTGCCGACGGCGCGGGTATCGGGGCCAAGTTGCTGGATGCGCAACGGAAATGGATCGCGTTCCGCGATGCGGCCTGTCTGGCCGAAGCCGGTTTGTACGAGGGTGGGTCGATCCGTCCGCTTGTCCTGAATTCCTGTCTGACGCGCCTGACCCGTCAGCGCACCGAAGACCTGTTGACCCTGGGGTATTGAGGAGACGTCCATGCCCGCCACGATCTCGCGCCGCGATTATGCTGCCATGTTCGGGCCCACCACCGGCGACCGCGTGCGGCTGGCCGATACCGATCTCATCATCGAGGTGGAACGCGATCTGACCGCGATCGCCGTTGGAGAGGCGGCCGGTGGCAACGCGCCGATCTATGGCGAAGAGGTCAAGTTCGGCGGCGGCAAGGTGATCCGCGACGGGATGGGGCAGGCGCAGGTGACGCGGGCGGATGGCGCGGTCGACACGGTCATCACCAACGCGCTGATCGTCGACCATTCCGGCATCTACAAGGCCGATGTCGGCTTGCGCGACGGGCGCATCGCCAAGATCGGCAAGGCCGGCAACCCCGACACCCAGCCCGGCGTCGACATCATCGTCGGGCCGGGGACCGAGGCGATCGCGGGCGAGGGGCGCATCCTGACCGCCGGTGGGTTCGACAGCCATATCCATTTCATCTGCCCGCAACAGATCGAGGATGCGCTTCATTCCGGCCTGACCACCATGCTGGGCGGCGGCACCGGCCCGGCGCATGGCACTCTGGCCACCACCTGTACACCGGGGCCCTGGCATATCGGGCGGATGCTGCAGGCGGCGGATGCCTTTCCGATGAACCTGGCCTTTGCCGGCAAGGGCAATGCCTCTCTCGCCGCCGCGCTGGTCGAGCAGATCAAGGGCGGGGCCTGCGCGCTGAAGCTGCACGAGGATTGGGGCACCACGCCCGGCGCCATCGATTGCTGCCTGTCGGTGGCCGACGATTGGGACGTGCAGGTGATGATCCACACCGACACGCTGAACGAGAGCGGCTTTGTCGAGAACACCGTCAAGGCCATGAAGGGCCGCACGATCCACGCCTTTCACACCGAAGGGGCGGGCGGCGGGCACGCGCCGGACATCATCCGCATCTGCGGCGAGGATTTCGTGCTGCCGTCCTCGACCAATCCGACGCGGCCCTACACGGTGAACACGCTGGAAGAGCATCTGGACATGCTCATGGTTTGCCACCATCTCGACAAGTCGATCCCCGAGGACGTGGCCTTTGCCGAAAGCCGTATCCGGCGCGAGACCATCGCGGCCGAGGACATCCTGCACGACATGGGGGCGTTTTCGATCATCGCGTCCGACAGCCAGGCGATGGGCCGGGTGGGCGAGGTCATCATCCGCACCTGGCAGACCGCCGACAAGATGAAGAAGCAGCGCGGGCGGCTGGCTGACGAGACCGGCGAGAACGACAATTTCCGCGTCCGCCGCTACATCGCGAAATACACGATCAACCCGGCCATCGCGCACGGGATCGCCCACGAGATCGGCAGCATCGAGCATGGCAAGCGCGCCGACCTGGTGCTGTGGAACCCGGCCTTTTTCGGGGTCAAACCCGAGATGGTGCTGATCGGCGGCACGATCGTCTGCGCGCAGATGGGCGACCCCAACGCATCCATTCCGACGCCGCAGCCGGTCTATTCCCGGCCGATGTTCGGCGCCTATGGCCGGTCGGTCGAGCACAACGCGGTAACCTTCGTGTCCGAAGCCGCGCAGGCGGACGGTATCGGCGACCGGCTGGGATTGGCCAAGCGGACACTGGCGGTCAAGAACACCCGCGGTATCGGCAAGAAGGATCTGATCCTGAACGACGCCACCCCCCATGTCGAGGTCAACCCTGAGACCTACGAGGTGCGCGCCGATGGAGAATTGCTGACCTGTGAACCGGCGTCGGAATTGCCCATGGCGCAACGCTATTTCCTGTTCTGAGCCAGTGGAGGGATCAGCCATGCAAAGCTTGCAAGCCAGCCATTCGCCAACGCCTGTGGTGACGGACCCCTGCCGCCCTTATGTCATGCCGCACCGCAGCATGTGTGCTGCAATTGAGGACGAGACAGATGGCAGATATCACCTCGAGCATGACCCCGGTGGCCAAGGCCGCCCCCTTTCGACCCTTGGCCGCGCTGTGGAGCGCGCTGACCAAGATCGGCGAAAACTCGCATCGCGCCCAACTGGCCCGGAAATGCGCCCAGGTCAGCCAGGCAGACCTCGATCGCATGGGTCTGACCCGCGCTCAACTGGTCCAGCGGGCCTTTTCGATCTACTGACCGACGGTGGCGCGGCATGACCGCGCCGCTGATCTCCCGCACCTACCACGGTCACGCCCATGGCGTGGCCGTCGGTGAAGTGCAGCTTGACTACGAGGCGCGGTTCCTGCGCCGAAAGACACTGGTGCTGACCGACGGGCGCCGGGTGCTGGTCGACTTGCCCAAGACGACATCGCTGGATCACGGCGGCGTGCTGGTGCTGGACGGCGGCGGCGAGATCGCCATCGTTGCAGCGCCCGAACCGCTGATCGAAGTGACCGCGACCGACCTGCCGCGCATCGCCTGGCATATCGGAAATCGCCACACCCCCTGCCAGATCGAACCCGGCCGCCTGTTGATCCGGCGCGATCACGTCATGGCCGACATGCTGGCGCGGATCGGCGCCACGACCCGCGACGTGGTCGAGCCGTTCACCCCCGAAGGCGGCGCCTATGGTCATGGCCGCACGCATGGTCACGATCATTCCCACACGCACGGTCCCGATGGCCACGATCACGACCACTGACCCGCTTCTGGTGCTGCACCAATTGTTCTCGCCGGCCTTCCCGGTGGGCGCCTTTGCCTATTCGCACGGGTTGGAGACGGCGATCCAGGACGGGACGGTCCGGGACGCCGCCGCGTTGCGCGATTGGCTCGAGACGGTTTTGCGGCATGGCGCGGGCTGGTCCGACGCGGTGCTGATGGCCTGCGCCGCACGGGGCGAGGATGTGGCCGACCTGGCGCTGGCGCTGGCACCGTCGTCGGGACGGCAGCGCGAGACCGCGAACCAGGGCGCCGCCTTTGCCGAAGCGGTCAACGCGGTCTGGTCGCCGGGTCTGGACGCCACGGCCTATCCGGTGGCGGTCGGTCGGGCCATCGCTGTTCTGGGCCTGCCACTGGGCGCCGCGCTCAGGCTGTACTTGCAGGCTGTGGTGTCGAACCTCGCCAGTGCCGGCGTTCGGCTGATCCCGCTGGGCCAGACCGAGGGCCAGCGCATCGTGGCCGCCCTGGCACCGCTATGCGCGACGTTGGCCGACCGGGCCGAAACCGCCACGACAGATGATCTGGGCGGGTTCGCCCCGATGCTGGATATCCAGAGCCAGCGGCACGAAACGCTGTATTCCCGCAATTTTCGATCCTGAAAGGAGCCCTGCCATGCCTTCCCCAAACGGCCCCCTGCGCGTCGGTGTCGGCGGCCCCGTCGGCGCCGGCAAGACCACGCTGACCGCCGCGCTGGCCCGGGCGCTTGGCCCCCGCCTGTCGATGGCGGTGGTCACCAACGACATCTACACCCGGGAAGATGCCGAAGCGCTGATGCGCATGCAGGTGTTGCCGCTGGAGCGGATCCGCGGTGTCGAAACCGGCGGCTGTCCGCACACGGCCATTCGCGAGGACGCCTCGATCAACCTTGCTGCCATCGCCGACCTGAACGCCGCCTTTCCGGACCTGGAACTGATCCTGATCGAGTCCGGCGGCGACAACCTGTCGGCCACCTTCAGCCCGGAACTGGCGGATGTGACGATCTACGTGATCGATGTCGCGGCGGGTGAGGAGATCCCGCGCAAGGGCGGGCCGGCGATCACGCGCTCGGACATCCTGGTCATCAACAAGACCGACCTGGCCCCGCATGTCGGCGCGTCGCTGGAGGTGATGCAGCGCGATGCGACGCGGATGCGGGCCGGGCGGCCGTTCGTCTTTACCGCGCTGAGACATGGTGAAGGGGTGGACGCGGTGATCGTGCTGCTGGCCGAGATCGGTGGTCTTCCGCTGGCGGATGCGGCGGAATAGGGGGCCAGCCCCCTCTGGCGGCAAGCCGCCATTCACCCCCGGAGTTTATCGGGCAAGATGAAGCATCAGGGTTTCGCGAAGATGTCGCGGTAGGTCTCGCGCAGGGCGGCTTTCTGCACCTTGCCCATGGTGTTGCGCGGCAGGGCGTCGACGATGACGTAGTGGCGAGGGTGCTTGAAGCGGGCGAGTTTTGCCGTGACGGTTCTTTGGATCGCGTCGAGATCCGGACCGGCATCGTCGGCCACGAGGACCGCCACGGGGCTTTCGCCGAAATCGGGATGGGGCGCGCCGATCACCGCGCTTTCCAGGATGCCGGGCTGATCGTCCAGAAGGCTTTCGATTTCCTTGGGGTAGATGTTGTAACCGCCTGAAATAATGAGGTCTTTCCCGCGACCGACGATGGTGATGTAGCCGTCGTCGGATTGCAGGGCGAGGTCTCCGGTGATGAAGAAACCGTTTGCGCGCAGTTCGGCGGCGGTCTTTTCGGGCATCTGCCAGTAACCCTTGAACACGTTCGGACCGCGCACTTCGAGCGTGCCGATCTCGCCGCGCGGCAGCTCGGCGCCATCGGCATCGCAAACCCTGACCTCGACACCCGGCAGCGGCAGGCCCACGGTTCCGGCGCGACGGTCGCCGTCATATGGGTTGGAGGTGTTCATGTTGGTTTCGGTCATCCCGTAGCGTTCGAGGATCCGCTGGCCGGTGCGGGCCTCGAAGGCGCGATGCGTATCCGCCAGAAGCGGGGCGGAACCGGAGATGAACAGGCGCATGTCGGCGGCGGCCGCGTCCAGGCGCGGTTCGTCCAGCAGCCGGGTGTAGAAGGTGGGCACGCCCATCATGGCGGTCGCCCGTGGCATCCAGTCGATCAGCCGACCTGCATCGAACTTGGGGAAGAACACCATCGATGCCCCGGCGGCCAGGGTGACATTGGTCGCCACGAACAGACCATGGGTGTGGAAGATCGGCAGGGCGTGCAGCAGCACGTCGTCAGCGGTGAAGCGCCAGTGATCGACCAGTGTCAACGCGTTCGACAGAAGGTTGTCGTGGCTCAGCATCGCGCCCTTGGACCGGCCGGTGGTGCCCGAAGTGTACAGGAAGGCCGCGATGTCATCCGGATCGCGATGCACCGGATCATGCATTTCCGAGGCGGTGTCGAGCAGCGTGTTCATCGTGCCGTGGCCATCGGTTCCCAGGGTTTCCAGCCGCGCGGAGCAGGCCGCGGCGACAGCGGCCAGGTCTGTGCTTCGATCCGGCGCGCAGACCAGGACGCGCGCGCCGCTGTTTTCGACGAAATAGGCGATTTCGTCGGCGGTGTAGGCGGTGTTGAGCGGCAGGAACACGATGCCCGCCCGGATGCAGCCGAAGATCAGGGCCAGGGCGTCGGGGGATTTGTCGACCTGCAGGGCCAACCTGTCGCCGGGACGCAAGCCCATCCGGGCAAGGGCATTGGCGCATTGCGCCGTGCGCCGGACAAAGGTGTCGTAGGTCACGGTTTCACCGTCCGGAAGATGCAGAAAGACCGCCGAGCTTGCCTGGTGCGGCAACAGCATCCGGTCGAAAAGCGGATTGGACATGGTAACCCCCGTCGTACCTTTCGTGTTCCTGCCCAAAGCGGGCGTCGAGGTAAAGGGGGTGGTGGTGGCGTGGGGGGGACTCGAACCCCCGACCTAACGATTATGAGTCGTTCGCTCTAACCAACTGAGCTACCGCGCCATCATGTGCGCGGGTGCTTACGGTTTGGGGGTGGAAGCGTCAAGGGCGAAATCGGCAGGGCTTTGCCGCGCACCAGCGTTGCGCGATCCATTCGACCAAAAGACAGTTGAAACGTGTGTTGACCTGAGGTCAACCTGATCGCCTGACAACACCAAGAAAACGGGAGGAAACGCGATGCTCGACACAACAGCCGAGGCGCAGACGCAGACGTTCCTGGACCAGTTCGGACAGGCGCTGGAGAGCGGCGATATCGATGGCGCGGTCGATCTGTTCGCCGACGAATGCTATTGGCGCGACCTCGTCAGCTTTACCTGGAACATCAAGACTGTCGAAGGCAAGGATCAGGTGCGCGACATGCTCGAGCACCAGCTGGCCACCACCAGACCGTCGCAATGGGCGATCGCCGAGGGCGAGATGCCGACCGAAGACGGCGGCATCGTCACCGCCTGGATCACCTTCGAAACCGCCGTGGCGCGGGGCTATGGGCTGGTGCGTTTGAAGGACGGCCGCGTCTGGACGCTGCTGACCACGATGGTCGAACTGAAGGGGCACGAGGAACCTGCGGGTTTCGCCCGGCCGATGGGCGCCAGGCACGGCGCCGGCAAGAACCGCGCCACCTGGCTGGAAGAGCGCCAGAAAGAAGAGGCCGAGCTGGGCTACAAGACCCAGCCCTATTGCGTGATCATCGGCGGCGGGCAGGGCGGCATCGCCTTGGGCGCGCGGCTGCGGCAACTCGGCGTGCCGACGATCATCCTGGAACGCAACGACCGGCCCGGCGACAGCTGGCGCAAGCGCTACAAGTCGCTCTGCCTGCACGATCCGGTCTGGTACGACCATCTGCCCTACATCAAGTTTCCCGACAACTGGCCGGTGTTTTCGCCCAAGGACAAGATCGGCGACTGGCTGGAAATGTACACCAAGGTGATGGAGCTGAATTACTGGACGCGCAGCACGGCCAAATCGGCCCAGTGGGACGAAAAGGCCAAGGAATGGACGATCGTGGTGGACCGCGACGGCGAAGAGGTGGTGCTGAGGCCCAAGCAGCTGGTCATGGCGACCGGCATGTCGGGCAAGCCGCGCATCCCCGATTTCCCCGGTATGGAGACGTTCAAGGGCGATCAGCACCATTCCAGCCGGCACCCCGGCCCGGACAAATACAGCGGCAAGAAATGCGTGATCGTGGGGTCGAACAATTCCGCCCATGATATCGCCGCGGCGCTGTGGGAGGCCGATGCGGACGTGACGATGGTGCAGCGGTCCTCGACCCATATCGTACGCTCGGACACGCTGATGGAGATCGGGCTGGGCGATCTCTATTCCGAACGCGCGGTGCAGGCAGGCATGACGACCGAAAAGGCCGACCTGATCTTTGCCTCGCTGCCCTACGCGATCCTGCATCAGTTCCAGATCCCGGCCTATGCGGCGATGAAGGAGAAGGACAAGGATTTCTACGAAGGGCTTGAAAAGGCGGGGTTCTGGCTGGATTGGGGCGACGATGACAGCGGGCTGTTCATGAAATATCTGCGCCGCGGGTCGGGCTATTACATCGACGTCGGCGCCAGCCAGCTGATCATCGATGGCGAGATCAAGCTGAAGCGTGGACAGGTCGTGGCGGTGGATGAAACCGGCGTGGTGCTGGACGATGGCACCCATCTGGACGCCGATCTGATCGTCTATGCCACCGGCTACAATTCGATGAACGGCTGGGTGGCCGATCTTGTCGGGCAGGACATGGCCGACAAGGTGGGCAAGGTCTGGGGGCTGGGGTCGGACACCACCAAGGACCCGGGGCCGTGGGAGGGCGAGCAGCGCAACATGTGGAAGCCGACCCAGCAGCAGGCGCTGTGGTTCCACGGCGGCAACCTGCACCAGTCACGGCATTACTCGCAGTTCCTTAGCCTGCAGATCAAGGCGCGGATGGAAGGCATCGACACGCCGGTCTACGGCCTGCAGAAAGTGCATCACCTGTCGTGAGGCAAGGGGGCGGGCGCAGGCCCGCCCCCGTCACTTGACGATGTGTTCATCCTTGACGAACAGGTTGCTCCACGCGCGGTCCACCAGTTCGGGGGTCATCTTGTAGGGCCATCCCTCGAAGTCGCAGACCGAGATCATCTGGTCGATCAGGAAGATCGGCTGGTAGTTCGCATAGACGTTGTTGATCGTCGGATACTTGTTCTTGAGCAGGTGCACGAGGCTGGCCTGGTCTAGCTGCATCTTGCGCTTGCGTGCCACCATCGAGAAAATCTTGAGGAAATCCTCCTGGCTCGGGCCGTCGATCTTGATCTTGAAGAAGATCCGGCGCAGCGCCGCCTGGTCGAAGATCTCGTTGGGGTGGAAGTTGGTCGAGAAGATCACCAGCGTATCGAAGGGCACCTCGAATTTTTCGCCCGATTGCAGCGACAGGATGTCCTTGCTTTCTTCCAGCGGCACGATCCAGCGGTTGACCAGCTTCTGCGGCGGTTCGGACTGGCGGCCAAGGTCGTCGACGATGAAGATGCCGCCCGAGGATTTCAGTTGCAGCGGCGCCTGGTAGGTGCGCGCGGTCGGGTTGTAGACGAGATCGAGCATTTCCAGCGACAGCTCGCCCCCGGTGATGACGGTGGGCCGCTGGCACAGGACGTAGCGGCGGTCGAACCGCGCCTTGCGGCGCAAAGCGTTCGGGTCGTCTTCGTCGGCTTCCGCCGAGGAATGCACGATCGGGTCATAGACCGTGATGACCTGACCGGAATACTCGATCGCGCGGGGAACATAGATCTTGTCGCCCATCGCGTCGCGGATACCGTTCGAGATCGAGGATTTCCCGTTGCCCGGGGGGCCGTACATCAGGATCGAGCGGCCGGAACTGACGGCGGGGCCAAGATTGGCGATCAGGTCGTCGGGCAGGATCAGATGGCCCATCGCACTGGTCAACTGGTCGCGGCTGATCTGGATGTTGCGGATCGACTGGCGTTCGACCTGTTCGTGATAGCGGTCCAGCGGCACCGGCATGGGGCCGAAATATTCCGACTGTGCAAGCGCGTCCAGGGCGCGGGCCTTGCCGTTGTCGGTCAATTGATAGGCCATTTCGTTGTTCGCGGTGGCGGCGGTCATGGTGCCCATCGCCTCGACCAGGCCCTGTGAGCGGGCCATGTCGACGATTTCCTGCGCCACCGGCACCGGCAGGCAGACGGCCCTGGCCAAGTGCGTGATCTGGTTGGTGTTCTTGCGGAACATCGTTTTCAGCACGATGTCGCGCATCATCACGGGCTGAAGACCCATCTCTTCAAGCCGTTTTGGCGGCGGGGGCGCCATGATGGCGCTGGTCTGCATGTTCATGTCGGACGCCTCAATCCTGCTTGGATCGGATCGTCGCGCAGATTTGCGGCAAAAGATGGGCCGCGGCAGGGAATTGCGAAGCCGGCGGCGGCTACCGGCCGAACCAGACGCCGAGGCCCAGGTAGATCGCCAGGGTGCCGCCCAGGGCGAGGCCCATGGGAAACTTGGCGCCGGTGTTCCAGCTTTGCCAATGCGGGGCCAGCCGGCGCAGTCCGGTATGCTTGCCGATGCGGTGCGCGACAAAGGCGCCCAGCAGGTTCGCGGCGAACAGCACCATCAACAGGCGCAGATCGCCGATATGGATCAGAGGCGCGGCAGCGGCGGCGAATTTCGCGTCACCCGCGCCCACTGCGCCGCCGGCGTTCAATGCGATTCCGACCAGCAACACCACGGCCAGATGGGCATAGCGCCACAGGTAGGTGTCGAAGGGCAGGGCGATCAACCCGACCAGTGCGAACACGACGACCAGCGCGATCACGGCATGGTTCGGGATCCGCATGCCGCGCATGTCGGTATAGCAGATGTAAAGACAGATCGGCGCGACGAAGGGCAGGAACCACAGCGCCGCGCTGGCCGAGATATCCATGCGCGGTCAGTTCGTGACGGTCGCTTCCAGCGCATCGAGACTGCGCGCGGCGGCTTCGAAATGCTGGGGATGCGCTTCGATCGCTTCGCGCAGCAGACCCTTGCCGATCTCGATATCGCCACGCTTGATGGCGGCAAGCCCCATCGAATGCAGCAACTCGGCGCGCTCGGTCTGGGTCATCGGCACGACGGGCAGGGTGTAGTTGCCCTGGGCGCCACGGGCCAGAACCAGGTTGTTCTTGGCGGTGAACAGCGACCGGTCCTGTCGGATTGCGTCGGCGAACAGGCGTTCGGCCTCGGGGTAATCACCGCGCGTCAGCTTGGAATAGCCCCAGTTGTTCAGGACGCTGGCGGGTGTGGTCGTCAGCCCGACGGCGATTTCATAGAAACTGTCGGCCTTCTTCCATTCCTGGTTGCCGTCGGCGATCATCGCCTCGAGGCGGTAGCGCTTGTAGGTCTCGAAGGTGGGTGGAATGGCGTCGAGCACCGCTTCGGCCTTTTCCCAATCGTTCGACCGGATCAGCGCATCGGCCAGCTCGACCTTGTCGCCATCGGTGCTTTCCTCGTGGTCGACCACCTTGGCCCAGGCGACCTGCCCTTCCGAGACGCGCTTGGCGCGGACAAGCGATGTGGCCAGGCCGCGCAGCAGATCGATCCTGTCGGGGCTCTGCTTGGAGGCCCGCTGGAAATAGGACACCGCTTCGTTGGGGTCGCCAACGGTCAGCATGACCTCGTTCAGGTTGGTCTCGTCGACCACGTTCACGTCCTGGAACTTGCGGTCGACCTCTTCGCCGGTCGGCGAGTCGCCACAGGCGCTCAACGCGACGAAAGACACCGCGCACAGCGATACAAAGAGGGGATGGCGCATGTTTGCGTCCTTTTACTGCTCTGCCTCGTTGGGTGCGCTTTCAGGACGATTTGCGGATCAGATACGACCCGCTGCCCCGGCGCACCAGTTTGTATTCTTGTTCTAACTCGTCACCATAATCGGAATTTTCCATTTTTGCGAGTGCCAAGCGCAAATTGTCCCGGATTGAGTCACTTTCGCCATTGTCCAGCGCAAAGGCCCTGCGAAAGATCTCGGCCGCCTCGGCGGTCTGGCCGCGTTCGATCAGCACGACGCCCAGGTTGTTCCAGGCTTCCGGCCAATCCGGTTCGGCCGCCACGGCGCGACGCAGCAGGGTTTCGGACTGGTTCAATCGCCCAAGTGCGAGATTGGCCGAACCAAGCGCGACCAGCACTTCTCCGGTCAGACCCTTTTCGCCGGCGGCGCGCGTAAAGGCTTGCAATGCCTGGTCATATTGGCCGGCTTCCATCAGACGGTGACCGACGACCAGCCCATCCACCGCCTCGCCGCGCGGGTCGAGACCGGGCGCGAAGGGGGTGTCGCGCGACGTGCCAAGGCCGCCCGGTGAACAGGCGGCCAATAGCAAGGTTGCAAAGACGCATCCCGCCAGGGACAAGCGCATGTTATTGCCCGATACTGCCCATCTCGCTGATGCCCACCGCGGACGGCCCCACCAGGATGATGAGAAGCGGCGGCACTGTCAGCATCATAGTCGTCAGTGTCATCTTTGTCGGCAACTGGTTTGCCTTTTCTTCGGCGCGCATGACCCTTTTGTCACGCATTTCCCCGGCATAGACCCGCAGCGCGTCGGAAATCGAGGTGCCGAAGGTGGTGGCCTGGTTCAGCACCGTGGTGAAGGACGACACGTCCTGCACGCCGCAGCGTTCGGACATGTCGTTCAGGACCATGGCCTTGTCCTTGCCGGCCTTCATCTCGTGGCTGATGATCTCGAATTCATCCGCGAGCGACGGGTAGGAGGCGCGCAATTCGCGCGCGACGCGGACGATGGACTGGTCCATCGACTGGCCGGCCTCGACGCAGACCAGCATCATGTCGAGCGCATCCGGGAAACCCTGCTGGATCTCTTCCTTGCGCTTCTCCACGCGCTTGGTGATCCAGTATTTAGGGAACATGTACCCGGCGGCGCCGGGGCCGAGGATGTACATCAGCTTTTGCTGCATCGTGGATTCCGCGCCGTTCACGAACAGCAGGAAATACACCAGACCGATGCCAAGAAGGCCGATGCCAAGCGCGAATTGGGCGAAATAGTAAAACTGCACCGCGTCCTTGCTGCGATAGCCCGCCTGCAAGAGCTTCATGCGGATCTGCGACAGCTCCTTGGCGTCCTGCGGTTCGAGGAACTGGGCGTATTTGTTCAGCTTCTCGTTCTTGCGTTTGTCGCGCAGCACCGCACGGGCGTCGGCGTCCATCTTCTGGCGGCCGGTCTGCTTGAGCTTTTCCATCGGATCCGGCCGGCTGCGAAGCATCAGCGGGATCGTCGACAGGATCAGCAGAAAGGCCAGCCCGGCCACGACCAGCAATGGGCCAGCGGGCCCCAAAAGGTCGGTGATCTGTTGGTTGATCTGATCAAACACGGGCAGCCCCCTTTACACCTTGATGTTCACGAGCGCCCGCATCACGAAGATGTTCAGCGTCAGCATGATGCCCACGATAAAGCAGCACGGAATGAACCACGGGTGGTCCAGCACCTCGTCGTAGTAGTCCGGCTTGGCGACCTGGATGAAGATCAGCGCCCCGACCGGGAAGGCGGACAGGAACTTGCCCGACCATTGCGCTTCGGCGGTGATCGCCTTGACGCGCCGGAACAGACGGAACCGGGCGCGGATCACCTTGGCCAGACCGTCCAGGATCTCGGCCAGGTTGCCGCCCGATTGCTGCTGGATCGCCACGGCGACGGCAAGGAAGCGCAAGTCCTGCATGTCCAGACGTTCGGCCATGTGCTTGAGCGCCTCGCCCACGTCGCGGCCATAGGTCGACTCGTCCGCGATGATGCCGAATTCGGTGGCCAGGGGGTCCTTGATTTCCTTCGACACGATCGAGATGGCCGAGCTGAACGGGTGGCCGACGCGCAGCGAGCGCACCATCAGTTCCACCGCGTCGGGCAATTGTTCCTCGATCATGCTCAGGCGTTTCTTGGCCTTGTGGCCCAGCCACATGTAGACGCCGCCAACGCCGATGCCGACGGCCATCACCGCGCGCACGGGCAGGATCGCCTCGGTGCCGATGGTCAGACCCAGGAAAGCCGCGGCCGTCACGCCGAGCATGACCATGATCAGCTGCTTGGGTGTAAAGGCAATGGCCGCTTTCTGCGCCTTGTCCGCCAGCATCGAGTAGAGCGGGAAGGACCGGCTTTCCATATGCTGGTCCATCTCCTTGCGGAGCTTGGCCAGAACGTCCTCGCGGCGGCTGCCCTTGTCGAGCATCTCGAGCCGCCGGTTCATCTTGCTGTTGAGGCTGATCGACTTGCCGAAGGCCACGAGGTAGACGCCCTCGACCAGGACGAGGACACCGACGAAGATCATGCCGTAGATGATCGGTTCTGCACTCAGCATTGGCGTTACTCCGAGCGGAAGGGTTCGTAGATCGACGGCGGGATGTCGTAACCCCACATCCGGAACCGTTCGGAATACGCGCTGCGTACACCGGTGGCAGTGAAATGGCCGATGATCTTGTTGTCGGGGGTCAGACCCACACGCTGGAAGCGGAAGATCTCTTGCATTGATATAACATCACCTTCCATCCCGGTGATTTCGGTGATCGACACCATCCGGCGCGACCCGTCCTGAAGACGCGATGCCTGCACGATCAGGTTCACGGCCGAAGAAATCTGCGATCGCATCGCCTTGAGCGGCATTTCGATCCCGGCCATGGCGATCATGTTTTCAAGACGCGCAACGCCGTCGCGGGCGCTGTTGGCGTGGATCGTCGTCATCGAACCGTCGTGGCCGGTGTTCATGGCCTGCAGCATGTCGATGACTTCCTCGCCGCGGGTTTCGCCGACGATAATGCGGTCGGGGCGCATCCGCAGCGCGTTCTTGAGGCAGTCGCGCGGCGTGACCGCACCCTTGCCTTCGACGTTGGGCGGGCGGCTTTCCATCCGGCCGACATGGGTCTGTTGCAGCTGAAGTTCGGCCGTGTCCTCGATGGTCAGGATACGTTCGCTGTCGTCGATGAAGCTGGATAGCGCGTTGAGTGTCGTCGTCTTGCCCGAACCGGTCCCGCCCGAGACGATGATATTCAGGCGGGTCGCGACGGCGGCCTGCAGGTAGACGGCCATTTCCTCGGTGAAGGCGCCGAACCGGATCAGGTCGTCGATGCCCAGCTTGTCCTTCTTGAACTTACGAATGGACACCAGAGAGCCGTCGATCGCGATCGGCGGCACCATCGCGTTGAAACGTGACCCGTCGGCAAGACGGGCGTCGACATAGGGGTTGCTTTCATCGACGCGGCGGCCGACAGCGGACACGATCTTGTCGATGATCCGCATCAGGTGCTTTTCATCCTTGAAGGTCACGTCCGACAGGGTCAGCTTGCCGGCCTTCTCCACGAAGATCTGGTGCGGGCCGTTGACCAGGATGTCCGAGATCGCCTCGTCCTGCAGCAGCGGTTCGAGCGGGCCCAGGCCCTTGACCTCGTCATAAAGCTCCTGGTTCAGCGTGCGGCGTTCGTCGCGATTGAGAACGATGCCTTTCTCGCTGAGCGACTCGGTCGCGATGGCGTTGATTTCCTCGCGCAGATCGGATTCGGTCGCCTGGTCCAGGGCGGACAGGTTGAGGTTGTCCAGAAGCGCGCGGTGCAGTTCGAGCTTGATCTCGCCCAGGCGTTCCTTGCGCTTCTTTTCCTTGTCCATCGCCGCGGTCTGCGCCGCGACCTCGGGTTTGAGTTTGCGCTTGACCTGGCTTTCGGGTTTGGCGGTTTTGGCAGGCTCCTCGACCGGAACCTGGGGAACCGGCTGTGCGGCCCGTCCTTCGGATTTCTTGTAGCGCGAAAACATGGGTCAGATCCTTCAGGCGGCTTCTGCGTCGGATTGCCCGACCGAGTAGAGTTGTTGCGCCAGCTTGGACAGCTCGCGGCGCAACGGGTTCTTGGCGGCATGGGCGGCCAGCGGGATGCCGTGATCGCAGGCTTGCGCCACGGCGGCGCCGCCATCGGGCAGTTTCAGGTCGATCGAGATGCCCAGGCTGTCGGCCATCCGCTTGACCCGGCTCTTGCCTTGCAGGTCGGTGAACTTGGGGGCGTGGTTCAGAGCGAACCGCAGCTTGTCGAAGGGCAGTTCCTCGGCCTGCAGCGCGCGCTTGAGGCGCAACGCGTTCTGGGCCGAGCGCATGTCCAGTTCGACCAGAGCGAAATAGACCTGCGCCTCGTTCAGGACGGTTTCGGACCAGTGCACCAGGGTCGTCGGCATGTCAACGATGACGAAATCGAAGTGTTCCCGTGCAACTTCCAGGATCCGGTGCACATCGCTGGGCGAAATCATGTCCAGCGGCAGCATGTCCGCAGGCGATGTCAGCACTTGCAGCTTGTTGTCGAAGCCCACAAGCGCCTGGGCAAAGCTTTCGCCGTCCATGCTGGCGACGTCCGACAGCAGTTCCATCACGGATTCGCGGCGGGGCAGGTCGAGGAACGTCGCGACCGACCCGAATTGCAGATCGAGATCGATCAGACAGACACGCGGCGGGCTGTCCTTGTTCACCGTGGCCAGTTCGTAGGCCAGGTTGACGGCGAATGTCGTGGACCCGACGCCACCGGCCAGGCCGTGCACGGCCATCAGAACCCCGTCGCCATCGCCCTTGAGACTGACCTTGCCGTTCGCGATGCCGGCGCTCTTCGGTTCGGCCGGCTCGGGCGGGCGGCGCATCCGTTCCACGGCTGTGGCCAGTTCGCCCTCGGGAAGCGGGTAGGGGACGAATTCGTCGGCGCCCCGCCGAAGCAATTGATGCAACGCTGCCGGGCTGACGTCTTCGGCGATCAGCACCACCTTGATGCCACGCCCCTTGGCCGAGGCGATGATATCGGACAGCTGCGCGATGCGGTCTTCGTCGCTTTCATCGATCGCGATCGCGATGAATTCCAGATGTTCCGCGTCGGGTTGAGCCAGAAACGCGGTGGCCTCGTTGAAACCCAGGTCGCCCCAGTTTTCCCCAAGGATGGTTTCCATGTCTTCGATCAGAAGATCGAAATTCTGCACATCGCGGCTGATGGTGCACGCCGCGATCGGGCTGAACTCCGATTGTTGAACTGAATTACGCGTCATCGACCGAACTTCCTTTGCACATGGGCTGCGCCGAAGGCCGGACGGGTTTCTAAATCATTGAAAACCCACCCGAAATCCGAACCCTTGGCCCAAGCGTAGAACGCATTGAGCCTGTTCCCTCGGTGGGTAAGATCACTGACAAAGGCGGCAAGATTTGGGCCAAATTACCCCAATTGTACGGAATTCCGTGACGATCTGGGTGGGCAAAGGCGCAGTGTCGACGGCGCGCCGCTTGGACGGCGCGCCGAACAGGAGATTATTGCGTGGTGCGGAAATCTTCGCCGACGATACCCGACAGGGTCGAGCGCGGTTCGGCGCTGCGCACGTAGTCACGGTAGATCACTTCGGCGTAGCGGCCCTCGAGCACGGTCGGATGGCTGCTGACGAACCCGGAAACCTCGGTCACCGTGCGGCGGTTGCGGCGTTCGCGGCCTTCGGTCACGATCAGCGGCTGGGTTTCGCCGAAAGACACCACCGCTTCGAGACGCGATGTGCTGATGCCCTGGCTGGCCAGGTAATGGACAACGGCCTGGGCGCGGCGCAGACCGAGGTTCTTGTTGTAGCTGTCCGATCCCACCTTGTCGGTATGGCCGTAGACACGGAAACGGATTTCCGGGAACTGGCGGATCCAGTTGGCCTGTTCCCGCAGCGTGTCGCGCGCGCCGCTATCCAGTTGCGCCGAGTTGAAGGCGAAATTCACCGTGGTCATGACCTCGGCCGCAAAACGCTGCGACAGATCGTAGGTGTATTGCTTTTCGCCGGTCATCAGCTGGGTGTTGTTCATCGTGGCATTGCCGAAATGCCCGATATCGACCAGTGCGCCAGCCTCGCGGTCGAAGGAGGAATAGACCGGGTCATTGCCCAACCTGCTGCACCCCGCGACCATGGCCAATGCCAGTCCTGTCAAGACGATCCTGTTCATGCCACGACTCCGCATCGTTTCAGTCCATCACATAGCCGTAGGAGCTGGTGAAATCCTGCTTGGCCACCTCGCCGGCCGCGCCTGTCTG
Source organism: Thalassococcus arenae (assembly GCF_019104745.1). Classification (NCBI taxonomy): domain Bacteria; kingdom Pseudomonadati; phylum Pseudomonadota; class Alphaproteobacteria; order Rhodobacterales; family Roseobacteraceae; genus Thalassococcus; species Thalassococcus arenae. Next base: position 20,832 of record NZ_JAHRWL010000004.1, on the reverse strand, counting down.
CGGGCGGGGATTGCGGGTGCCGGCCGTGGTACGGCCGAAGAGGAAAAGATCACGCTCCGTCGGCGCCTTGACCCGGTCTGTCGGCAAAGCCAGCGCCTCGCCCCGGGTCGGGGTAACAAGGTGCGGTGTCACGATGATAACCAGTTCGGATTGTTCCCGGCGATACTCTGCGCTGCGGAACAGCGCGCCCAGGACCGGAATGTCGCCCAGCCAAGGAACCTGACCGTTCAGGTCGCGGAAATCGTCCTGAAGCAGGCCGGCGATGGCAAAGCTTTCACCGTCGCGCATTTCCACCGTGGTCGAGGTTTCGCGCCGGCTGAAGGCATCGACGCGGATCGTTTCCAGTTCGAACCCGTTGTCGGGATCGATCGACGAAACCGCGGCTTCGAGCTCGAGATTGATCAGGTCCTTGTCCACGACGCGCGGGACAAAGTTCAGTTCGACACCGAAGGGCTTGAACTCGATCGAGATCGTACCGTCTGACTGCGACACCGGAACGGGATATTCGCCGCCAGCGAGGAACTTGGCCTCCTGTCCGGACAGGGCGACCAGGTTCGGTTCTGCCAGGGTGCGAACAACGCCTTTGCTTTCAAGGGCTTCCAGAAGAATACCCACTTCCAGGCCACCGGCGTTGAAGCCGAAAAGAATGGCGCCTTCGGAGGCGTTCGAGCCCGATTGCGGTTGCAGTTTGGTTGCGACGTCGTCGACCGCGGCCAACGGCGAGGCGTTGCCGGTGCCCAGTTCGAGCCCGAGATCGCCGTCAAGTACGGAACCGCCGGTTGCAAGCGAGGCGCGCAGCGATTTCGCTACCGACCGTTGCATTTCGGCGAAGCGGACCTTCAGCATGACCTGCTGAACGCCGCCGACGACCATCAGGTTCGACACGCGTTCGGGAGCATAGCGTTCGGCCAGTGCCAGCGCGCGTTCCTGCTTGACGATGCTCGAAACGGTGCCGGACAGCACGATGCCGTCATTGGCGGTCCGAACCTCGATCGTCTCGTCCGGCAGGATCTGCCGCAGGCGTTCCTTGAATTCGGTCACATCCGCCGCGACGCGCACGTCGACATTGGTGATCAGCCGGCCTTGCGCGTCCAGAATGGTCAATGTCGTCGTGCCGGGGGATTTGCCCAGGACATAGATCGTCCGATCCGACAGCGACGAGATGTCCGCGATTGCCGGGTTCGCGATGGACAGCTCTGCAAAGGGCTGGTCGCTTTCGACGACGACGGCCCGGTTCATCGGGACATTCAGCGCGGATTCCGTTCCCGTGCGCACGATGCGCAGGGTTTCTGCCTGAGCGACACTGGCCAGCGGCCCTGCGATCAGACCAAGCCCCAGAAGGGCTGCTTTGAAAAGAGTCTTCGATTTCATGTGACCTGCCTCTCGATCACGCCTCGGGTCGGGTCTTGTTGCCCGTTATTTGGGTCACGATGCGTCAAACTGTGATTTTTTGCAAGAATCAACGCGTTCTTGGCGATTATTTATGTGGAGAACTCGCAACAGAAAGGGGCGCCGATGACGGCGCCCCACTGTGTTTGTTGGTTTTTCAGTGTCCGGTCAGTCGGTGCAGGGAATAGGGATTTCGACCACGTCGGCACCTCGGCGCGTGCGGATCGTGCAGACCTCAAGCGAATTTTCGGCGTTCTGTTCGACCTTGGTGATGCCCAGCAGCGACCGCTGGTCGACCTCGATGGCTTCCGCCACCGTATCGTCATTGATCCCCATCAGCGACAGCGACAGCTTGCCGGTGGATTGCGCCTGCGCAAGGCCCGCGATCTCGGTCGGGGATGCCGCGACCGTCACCGTCCGGGCGATGGTGGCGTCGGTATTGTCGCTGGTCGCGGTCTGGTCGACGGCGATCAGACGGATGCCGCTTTGGATAAGCTTGGTCACATCGCCCTGCGGCAGGTTGGGATCGTTGCCGGGTATGCGGCCGGTCCAGTAGACATCGACCCGGTCGCCGGGCCGCAGGAAACCCGACACGCCCGAAGCCACGTCGACCTTGATCGCGAAGGCGCGCTGGCCTTTTTCCAGGCGCGACGTTAGACCGGCGTCGCCACCGGGTTCGGACACCTTGACAGGCATGAAGGCTTCGTTGGCTTCCATCGGGCGCAAAACGACGCGGGGCTTTTCGCCATCGACGATGATCGGGTTCGTGTCGTCGAAATAGCCGACCGGCAGAATTTCCTTGGGCCAGGGCACAAGGCGGATGTCGGCATCGGTCAATTCTTCGCCGTAGGCGATGGGGCGCGATGACACGTAGATCATCTGTGTCGGAACCGCCTTGGTCACCTTGGCCCGTTCTTCCTGCAGCGCGTTTTCATACGCGCCGATATAGTTCTGTGCCATATATACTGCAAAGCCGGCCAGGCCGAGCCCCGCGATCAGCACGAGTCCAAACAACAGTCGCATGGTGCACCTCTCGAATGCATGCCTCGTCTGCGCATCGTGATGGGCGCAGAATAATTATCAGTAAGCATACTGGCGATTATGTCCAAATGAGGCCAGCGCAACGGTTCTTGTGTGACTTTTCGCTGGCTGAAACGAAAACGGCCGCGCTCGGGGCGCGGCCGTTTTTCCGTCTGTATCGATGCCGATTAGAAATCGTTTTCGTTCGCGATGGCACCGCCGGCGGCGTTCATCAGCGTCAACGAGTTGTTTTCGAGCACCGAGAAGGAGATGGCAGACATGCCAACCACAGCCGCGGTGATCACAACCCAATCGACTGTCACGGCCCCAGCTTCGTCTTTCCGAAATTTTGTGAGGAAGCGCAGCATCGTCATCTCCAGAGCAGGTCAAAAAAGTGTTCGTTAAGCTGCGCGCAGGGTGACCCCTGCGCGCAATCCGTATCGCGGCGTCACGCCGCAAACGACTTAGAAGTCGTTTTCGTTCGCGACGGCGCCACCGGCAGCAGTGATCAGGTTCGACGCGTTGGTCTCGATGGTCGAGTAGGCGGCGATGGCCAGGCCAACGACAGCGGCGGTCAGAACCACCCAGTCAACCGTCACGGCGCCGTCTTCATCCTTGCGGAAGGTGTTCAGGAACTTCATCATGGTCTCTCTCCGTAGATAGGCTTTCACGTTCAACCGTTCCGGAACCATGATTGGGCGCTCTCTCATTCCGCCCGATCCCGTCTCGGTATGTGCAGATAAAGCCCTCGCATTGGGGCAGGAGTTGGGCGCAAACCGTTTTGTTTTTGGGTTTAAACAAGACTTGGGCGATTTTGCTCTTAGGTTCTGAAATCAAAAGATAATTTTCTGAATTTTTTGTTTTGAACCGGGTTGGGTGCGGCATGAAGGGCACCGTATTGCGGCGAATTGTTGCCGCGCGGGCAACACTGTTGGCGGGTGCCTGCCTTTGTGCGAGTATCCGGCAAAAGAACGGCAGGACGAGCAGGCCGATGACAATCAGATTTCTGGCAAGAGCGGTGCTTTGCGCCGCATTGGCGATTCCGGCGTATGCGGAATCGCCTCAGCCCTTTCAGGATTTCAGCGCCAAACGGGTCAAGCCGCCCAAACCCGGCACGGCGCGCCGCATCACGGTTCAGATCGCGCCCCGTGCCGAACCCGCCGTGCCGCCACGGCCGGCACTCAAGGCCGCGCCGGATGCCGTGCCTGCCGCGGTACCGGCGCCGTCGGGCCGCGAGACCGGGATCGGGCGCTATACCTGGTTCTGGGATGTGGTGTCGCCCAAGCTGGATCAGTCCGGGCCCGGACGGCTCGAACCGGCGATCAATCGGCTGATGAAACCCCCTGCGGGTCAGGGCGTGTCGGCGCCGCGCCTGCAGGACTTGCAGGACATCGCCGATCGCCACGGTGCCGACCTGTTGCGCGCAACCGTGGGCACGCGGGTATCGCCCGCGCTGGCGTTGGCGGTGATGGCCGTGGAATCCGGCGGCAAACCGGATGCCCAAAGCGGTGCGGGCGCTCAGGGACTGATGCAGCTGATGCCGGCGACGGCCGAGCGCTTCGGCGTTGCCGACAGTTTCGACGCGAGCCAGAACATCAAGGGTGGGGTGGCCTTCCTCGATTTCCTCATGGAGCGGTTCAACGGCGATCCGATCCTGGTTCTGGCAGGTTACAATGCCGGCGAAAACGCGATCCCGCAGCATAACGGCGTGCCACCCTATGCCGAGACCCGCGACTACGTGCCCAAGGTGCTGGCGGCCTTCCAGACCGCCAAGGGTCTGTGCCTGACGCCGCCGCAGCTGGTATCGGATGGCTGCGTTTTCCGCGTGATGAACCGTTAAAGCCGGCGCAGCACCGCGCCGGGGTTCAGGATGCCATTCGGATCCAGTGCGTTCTTGATCGCGCGCATCGCCGCCAGCTTGACGGGATCGCCGTAGCGTTCAAGGTCATCGACCTTGAGCCGTCCGATCCCATGTTCGGCGCTGACCGAACCGCCAAGCGCATGCACGTGGTCATGCACGCAGGCCTTGATCGCGGCGCGCTTGTCGTCGTGGTCGCCGCGCGTTTCGCCGGGTATCGGAAACACATTATAGTGCAGGTTGCCGTCGCCGACGTGACCGAAGCAGTTGATGCGGAACGTGCCGATCCGCGCCAGGGCTGGACCGCAGGTGGCGATAAAGTCCGGGATCGCACCCAGCGGGACCGATATGTCGTGGCTGGATACGGCGCCGATACGGCGGTTGGCCTCGGGGATGCGTTCGCGCAGCGCCCAGAAATCCCGTGCTTGCTGTTCGGACTGCGCAATCAGCCCATCGCTGACCAGACCGGCCGCGTGGGCGGCGGCGAACAGCGCCTCCAGCCCGGCTTGCGGATCGGCCCCACCGCTCAGCCCAACCTCGATGAGCACGACCCAATTCGGCGGTTCGGCCCATGGCTGGCGCACCTCTGGCAGCGTCTCGGCCAGAAAATCGAACCCGGTGCGGTGCATCAATTCGAAGGCCGACACCGCTTCGCCCAGGTGGTCCCGGGCCAGGGCCAGAAACGAAAGCGCGGCTTCGGGGCCGGTCACGGTCAACAGGGCCGTTCCGGTGGCGGTGGGACGGGGCGACAGTTTCAGGCTGGCCGCGGTGATGATCCCGAGCGTCCCTTCCGAACCGACGAGCAAGTGGCGCAGGTCATAGCCGGTGTTGTCCTTTCGCAACCGCGACAGGCCATGCCAGACCGTGCCGTCGGCCATCACTGCCTCGAGACCCAGCACCTGGTCGCGGGCATTGCCGTAGCGCAGCACATTCACACCACCCGCGTTGGTGGCCAACAGGCCGCCGATCCGGGCCGATCCCTCGGAGGCCAGCGATAGCGGGAACAGGCGGTTCTGACCGGCAGCGGCGGCCTGCACGTCGGCGAGGATCGCGCCCGCTTCGGCGATCAGGACGTTCTCCTGCGGGTAGATCGCGCGGATGGCCGTCATCCGCTCGAGCGACAGGATCAGCGAGGCGGGCTGGTCGGCGCCGCAGACCTGCCCACCGACCAGGCCGGTGCCACCGCCATAGGGCACGATGCCGACGCCGCCGCGCGCACAGGCCGACACGATCCCGGCCACCTCGTCGGTGTTGCGCGGTCGCGCCACCCAACCCGCGGCACCGGCCCACCGCCCGCGCGGTTCCTCCAGGTAGCGTGGCTCGGCCCGGCGCAAGGTGTCGGGCGCAAGAGTGGCGGCCAGGGCATCGGCAAAGGCATCATCGGCGGGAGAAAGCGGCATGAAGGCTCCGGTTCGGGGCGTTGGGGGATGGGTATCGCCTTGCGGCGCCCGGGGAAAGAGGGGGCGGGCTCTTCGCGGCCGCAGGCGGACAGTCATTCGGCTGTTTGCGGGCGCCGTGCAGTTCAGGGTTGGTCGCGCAGATATTCCGGACGCAGCACGACGACTGTGGGGCGGTCGGGCAGATCGCGCAGGCTGACTTCGATGCTGGGGCCGTCGCGGCGGTCGATGGCAAAGCCTTCGGGCAGGTCGGACAGGAAGTTTTCCAGCGAGAAGCCCGAGAACCAGTGCATCGGCAGAATGACCCGCGATTTCAGCCGGTCGATCACGTTCAGCATGTTGTCCAGCGCCATCGTGTAGCCGCCATCCACCGGCACCATGACCACGTCGAGCCGCCCGAGCGCGGCGTATTGTTCGTCGTTGGGTTCGTGGTGAAGGTGGCCCAGATGTCCGACGCAAAGCCCCGCGGCTTCGAAGACGAAGATCGAATTGCCACGCTCTTCGCGGCGGCCGAAATCGCTGCGGATGTCGGTCGACACATTGCGGATCAGCATCTCGCCCAGATCGAGGTGATGATCCACACCGGCACCGAATTCCTCGCCCCAGCCCTTCAGCGCGTGCGGGATGGCCGGATCGGGGAACGGGGTCCAGTGGGTGTCGTGGGCATGGTTCATCGTCACGACGTCGGGGATCAATTCGGTGTTGCCGATGAAACCGGTGTAGTCGGTGACGGCCTCTATTCCGCCCTGGGTCTGGATCAGAAACGAGGCATGGGCGATGTAGTGGATGCGCAGCGTGTGATCGGGCAGAGGCGCCTGCCAACTGGCCTTGTGCAAGTATTTCAGACCCGGGGTGGCATCGGCCACGGCGATACAGTGGCTGGGGCGGCGCGCGTCTTGCGCACCGAGCGCGGTGGCGGTCAGGATCAGCGCGGCGAGAATGCGGAACATGGCGGCGACTCCCTTGTCTGACCCAAGGATAGCGCGCGGACGCGCCCGGTCAGCAGGGAAATCTCAGACGGCGTCGCTGCGCCCGCGACGGTCGCTGCGCAAAGCGGCATAAAGCACGTGGGTGCGCCAGCGTCCGTCGATCTGCAGATAGCTTTGCGCGACGCCTTCGTACTTGAACCCGTTGCGTTCCAAAAGCCCGCGCGACGCCAGGTTTTCCGGCAGGCAGGCGGCTTCGAGGCGGCTGAGGTCGAGTTTCTGGAAGGCGTGATGCACGACGGCGCTCAACGCCTCGCTCATGAGCCCCTGACGGGCGAAGGGTGCGCCGACCCAGTAGCCCAGGGTGCCGGCCTGGGCCGGGCCGCGGCGGATATTGTCCAACGTGACGGCGCCGACCAGTCGCGCGTCGTCGCGCCGGAACAGGAACAGCGGCAGCGCGGTGCCGCTGGTGATAGCCCGGCTGGCCCAGTAGACGCGGTTCGTGAAGGCGCGGCGGCTCAGATGGTCCGAGGCCCATGTCGGCTCCCACGGGGTGAGAAAGCCGGCGCTTTCTCGGCGCAGGGTGGACCAAGGCGTGTAGTCGGCGTGCTGGGGCGGTCGCAGGGTCAGGCGCTCGGTCTCGAGCCGGACTTTGCGGCGCAGACCCAGCATCATCATGCGGCGCGGCGCGCGTGCAGTTGCGCGAGATCCGGTGCGCCTGCCACCGGCCCGTAAAGCGCCAGCGCTGCCGGTGCCGTCGTGCCCAGCACGCTTGCGAACCGGCGCACGGCTTCGGGTGTGACGGCGTCGATCTTGGCGACGGTTTTCTCGATCGCCGGGACGTGACCCCAGATCTGCACCATCCGCGCCATGCGTTCGGCCCGCGAAGACGGGCTTTCCAGCCCCATCAGCAACCCGGCCTTCATCTGCGCGCGCGCACGCTCGACCTCGGCCTCGGTCAGGGTATCGGCTGCGCGTTTCATCTCGTCGATGGTCAGGCGCGCCAGTTCACCCACATCCTCGGCGCTGGTGCCGGCATAGATGGTGGTCATGCCGGTATCGGCATAGGCGCCGGACTGTGCGAATATGGTATAACATAGCCCACGCTTTTCCCGGATTTCCTGGAACAGGCGCGAGGACATGCCGCCGCCAAGCGCGATGGCGTGGATCTGCGCGGTGTAGAAATCCGGATCGCGGTAACCCGGCCCCTCGAAGGCCAGCGCCAGATGGGCCTGTTCCAGCGCCTTTTCGTGCCGGGTTTCGCCGCCGCGAAAGCGGGCCGCTTCGGCAGATCGCGCGGGGCGCGCCGGCAGGGCACCGAACAGCGCCCGGGCCTGCGCGACGATGGTTTCGTGATCGACCGCGCCAGCGGCCGACAGGATCATCTGGCCCGGCCCGTAATGCTCGGTCACGAAGCGCGACAGATCGGCACGGCCAAAGGCGCGGATGCGTTCGGGCGGGCCAAGGATCGTGCGGCCCAGGGCCTGGCCTGGATAGGCCTGTTCCTGAAGCCAGTCGAAGATCACGTCGTCGGGCGTGTCCAGCGCCTGGCCGATTTCCTGCAGGATCACGTGACGCTCGACCTCGATCTCGTGCGGATCGAAGACCGGGTTCAGCAGGATGTCGGCGATCACGTCCAGCGCCAGAGCGGTGTCTGCGGCCAGCACGCGGGCGTAATAGGCCGTCACCTCGCGCGAGGTATAGGCATTGATATAGCCGCCCACATCCTCGATCGCCTCGGCGATCTGCAGCGCACTGCGCGTCGCCGTGCCCTTGAAAGCCATGTGTTCCAGAAAATGGGCGATGCCGTTCTGGTCGGGTGTCTCGTCGCGGCCGCCGGCGCAGACCCAGATACCCAGCGAGGCGGATTGCAGTCCCGGCATCGCCTCGGTCACGATGCGGAACCCGTTGTCCAGCGTTGTCAGTTCGACGGTCACGTGCGGCGACGCTCCTCGATCAGGGTTTCCAGCGCCGCCAGGTCGTTGGGGACCCGCGTCAAGCGCTCGGGCCGGTCATAAAGATCGGCCATGCGATTGGGAAGGGGCGGGCGGATGCCGGTGGCCCTTTCGACGGCGTCGGGGAATTTCGCCGGATGCGCTGTTGCCAGCGTGATCATCGGCGTTGTGGGGTCACGTTGATCTTCGGCCACCTTCACGCCGACGGCGGAATGCGGGCACAGCAATTCGCCCATCGTCTCGTTGGCCTGCCGGATCGTTGCCAGCGTTTCGTCCTCGCTGACCCGGCCCGAGCCGAAATCCTCGCGCAGGGCCTGCAACGCGCCCTGGCTGACGGCAAAGCCGCCGGCCTTCAGCTCGTCCATCAGTTGCGCCACCGCCTTGCCGTCGCGGCCGTAGGCATCGAACAGCGCGCGTTCGAAGTTCGAGCTGACCTGGATGTCCATCGACGGCGAGATCGAGGGCACGACCTCGCCCTTTTCATATGCACCGGATGTGAGGCAACGGTGCAGGATGTCGTTCTGGTTGGTCGCGACGATCAGCCGGTCGATGGGCAGGCCCATGCGCTTGGCGATGTAGCCGGCAAAGATATCGCCGAAATTGCCGGTGGGGACGGTAAAGCTGACGGCGCGGTCCGGCGCGCCCAGGCTGACGGCGGATGTAAAGTAATAGACCACCTGCGCCAGCACCCGCGCCCAGTTGATCGAGTTGACACCGGCCAGCCGAACGCGGTCGCGGAACTCGAAATGGTTGAACATGTCCTTGAGCCGCGCCTGCGCGTCGTCGAAATGCCCGTCGATGGCCAGCGCGTGAATGTTGGCGGCCTGCGGCGTGGTCATCTGGCGGCGCTGCACCTCGGACACCCGCCCGTGCGGGTAGAGGATGAAGACATCGACCGAATCCAGTCCGGCAAAGGCCTCGATCGCGGCAGAGCCTGTGTCGCCGGATGTCGCGCCAACGATGGTCACCTGTTCGCCCCGACGGGACAGTTCGTGCTCGAACAGCTGGCCGATCAGCTGCATCGCGAAATCCTTGAAGGCCAGGGTCGGCCCGTGGAACAGCTCGAGCAGGAAATGCCCCGGCGCCAGTTGCACCAGAGGCGCCCGCGCGTCATGGCCGAACCCGGCATAGGCCTTGGCAATCAGATCGGCGAACACGTCGTCGGCGAACGCGTCGTTCACGAAGGGCCGCATGACCCGGAACGCGGTTTCCTCGTAGGACAGGCCGTGCAGCGCGCGGATGTCGCCGGTGCTCATCTGCGGGATTTCGGCCGGGACATAGAGACCGCCATCGCGCGCCAGCCCGGTCAGCATCGCCTCGGCAAAGCCCAGATCCGGCGCGGCGCCGCGGGTCGAGATGTATCGCATCAATCGGTCTCCGTCAGGCGGCGCCGTATCCAGACGCCGGTCATGGTGAGCCACACCGCGGCCAGCGCGAACCAGGTGATGGCGTATTGCAGGTGATCGTTCGGGATGCCGCTGCTGTCGACGGGCAGGGGGGTCACGCCGTCGTCGGCGGGTGTCGTGGATCGCACCACGACCAGCAGCGGTTTGGTGTCCAGCGCCTCGGCCATGGCGCCGATATCGCGGGCGTACCAGATGTTGCCCGCTACGTCGTTTTCCGGCGTGGCGTCGCGGCGGTCGTCGGGCCAGTGCAGGTTGCCGGTGATCTCGGCCGCACCGGCGCGGCGCGGTGCGTCGCGCGCGTCGTGTGGAATCCAGCCGCGATCGATCAGGATCCGGCGGCCATCCGCGGTGGCAAAGGGCGAAACGACACGCCAGCCCGGCCCGACCTGCTTGCGCGAGACCAGGACGAACAGCGCGTCCTCGCCGATGGTGCCCTGCAAAACGACGGGCTGGTATTTCTGATCCGCCGGCGAAACCAGCACCGGCAGTGGTTCCGGTGCGCCGCCGATGCGCGCGTCGATCTCGGCCAGCACGCTCTCTTTCCACGCCAGCCGCTGCACCTGCCAGGTGCCAAGCGCGATCAGGATCGCGGCACCGATGAGGCCGATCAGCAGGGGTGCGGCAAGGCGGGACAAACGGGGCGCTCCGGTTGAAAAGACAAGGCGCGCGAAAATCGCGCGCCTTGGTTTACCTCAGTCAGGTTTGGGTGCAATCCCCGTCAGCCACCCCAGACGTAGACGGCGGCGAACAGGAACAGCCAGACCACGTCGACGAAGTGCCAGTACCAGGCCGCGGCCTCGAAGCCGATATGCTTGTCCTGGGTGAAATGCCCGCGCATCAGCCGCAGCAGGCAGACGAACAGGAAGATCGTGCCGATGATCACATGCGCGCCGTGGAACCCGGTCGCCATGAAGAAGTTGGCACCATAGATGTTGCCGGAAAAGCCAAAGGCGGCGTGGCTGTATTCATACGCCTGAAGCGCGGTAAAGAAGACGCCCAGCACGATGGCGATGATCAGACCCCATTTCATGTCCTCGCGGTTGTCCTCGTGCACCAGGGCGTGGTGCGCCCAGGTTGCCGCGGCGCCCGAGCACAGAAGAACCAGCGTATTGATCAGCGGCAGGTGCCAGGGGTCGAAGGTTTCGATCCCCACCGGCGGCCAGGGGCCATCGATGGCCGGGCTCATTCCGCCCGGATCCATCGGATAAAGCGCGTGTTTGAAGAAGCTCCAGAACCAGGCGAAGAAGAACATCACCTCGGACATGATGAACAGGATGAAGCCGTATTTCAGGCCGATCCGCACCACCGGGGTGTGATCGCCCACATGGCTTTCCGCGATCACGTCGGCCCACCAGCCGAACATCACGTAAAGCACGGCGACGAAGCCGATCAGGAACATCCAGGGCCCGTTGCCGTGGAACCACAGCACCGCGCCGAACAGCATGAAGAAAGCCGCCACCGACCCAAGGAAGGGCCAGATGGAGGGGTTTAGAATGTGATAGTCGTGGTTTTTTGCGTGTGCCATTCCGGTTCCCTCGTTGGCGTCAATTGACGGACGCGCCGTCGGTCTTCAGGTCGAGCGCGGCCTGCTCTTCCGGCAGGTCGATCTCGTAGAACGTGTAGCTCAGCGTGATGTGACTGGTGTGCTTGGCATCGGTATCGTCGACGATGCCGGGATCGATGAAGAAGCTGACGGGCATCATCACGCGTTCACCGGGCATCAACACCTGCTCTTCGAAGCAGAAACAGTCGATCTTTTCGAAATAGGCGCCCGCGCCAAAGGGCGCGACGTTGTAGCTGGCCGATCCCGCCACCGGTTTCGAAGTGGGATTGTAGGCCTCGTAGAAGGCCAGGCCCTCTTCGCCGATGCGGATGGTCATTTCCGGGACTTCGGGCTTGAATTCCCAAGGCATGCCACGCTCCAGCGAGGCGTCGAACCGGACCTTGATCGTGCGATCCAGGATTTCGCCGGTCGTCGCTTCGGCCACGCCGGTGGCGCCCCCATAGCCGGTCACCCGGCAGAACCAGTCGTAAAACGGCACCGAAGCCCAGGCCAGACCGCCCATCACCAGCACCAGACCGACCGTCTGCAGAACCGTCTTGCGCTTGCCCTCAATTGCCATCCACCACCTCCGTCGGTTGCAGTTGGAATCCGTCACTGTTCACCTTGACCACCGTCAGGCCGAAGATCAACGCGATGAACGCCGCCAGAACAAGGCCCACGCCCAGGTTGCGGCCCGCGCGGCGCTTGTGCAGATCGTGTTCCTTGATCAGCCCCATGGATAGCCTCCCATCCGGTCGATGCCGGCCTCGATGAGAATGGCGCCGAAATGGGCGAAGAGGTAGAGCAGCGACAGTTTGAAGAACCGTTTTTCCACGGCGAAATTGTCGGCTTCGGCCATGTCTTCGTCGCGGCGCCAGATGCGGATCGCGCCCAGCAGGAACGCCGCATTCAACACCAGCGCGGTCGCCAGGTAGAACGGCCCGCCGATCTGGGTGAAACCGGTGCCGATCGCCAGAAGCGCCAGCAGCGCAGTATAAAGAAGGATGTGGCGCCGGGTTGCGCGGCGGCCATGGGTGACCGTCAACATCGGGACGGTCGCGTTGTCGTAGTCCATCCGCACGAACAGCGCCAGCGCCCAGAAATGCGGGGGTGTCCACATGAAGGTCAGGCAGAACATGAGCACCGACGCGACCGAGATATCGCCGGTTGCCGCCGCCCAGCCGATCATCGGGGGGAAGGCACCCGCAGCGCCGCCGATGACGATGTTCTGCGGCGTCAGACGCTTGAGCCACATCGTGTAGATCACGACATAGAAGAAGATGGTGAAGGCCAGCAGCCCGGCGGCCAGCCAGTTCGTGGCCAGCCCCAGAAAGATCACCGAAAAGGCCGACAGCGTCAGGCCGATGGCCAATGCCTCGTCACCCGTCACCTTGCCCGCCGGGATCGGTCGCTTGGCGGTACGGCGCATCACCGCGTCGATATCGGCGTCATACCACATGTTCAGCGCGCCCGAGGCGCCGCCGCCCACGGCGATGAACAGAATGGCGCAGAAGGCGACGAAAGGGTGCAGCGAAACGGGAGCGGCCAACAGGCCGACGAAGGCGGTGAAGACGACAAGGGTCATCACGCGCGGCTTGAGCAGCGCGAAATAGTCCCTGAACTCGGCTTCGCCGCTCTGGACCCGTGTATCGAAGCTTGCGTCGCTCATCTGTGGTCCTTTGAAGGAAGGTGCGTGCAAGCACGCACCTTACACCCGGTTTCCTCCGTAGGGTGCGTGCTTGCACGCACCGTTCGGTTCAGTTCGGCTCAGTTCGTCAGCACCTGGCGGACATCGCTGTAGCCGCCTTCGTCGAGCGAATTCTGCAGCCACGCCTCGTAGGCCTCTTCCGACACCACCTTGACGGTGATCGGCATGTAGGCGTGGTTGATGCCGCACAGCTCGGAGCATTGACCAAAGAAGATGCCTTCACGCTCGGCGGTGAACCACAGTTCGGCCAGCCGGCCCGGAACGGCGTCCTGCTTCACGCCGAAGGCCGGGATGGTCCAGGAATGGATCACGTCGGCGCCGGTGACCTGCACGACCACGGTCTTGCCGACCGGAACCACCATCGCGGTGTCGGTGGCCAGCAGGAAGTCTTCCTTGCTGTAGCCGGCCTCGATCAGCTGAGCCTCGACCTCGGGGGTCATGCGGTTGTCGCCGCCCGTGGCGGGCGCGCCGATCATGAAACTGTCGAAGGCCAGATCGGTGCCGACATATTCATAGCCCCAGTACCACTGGTAGCCGGTTGCCTTGATCACAACGTCGCCTTCGGGGATTTCCTGCTGTTTGAACAACACCGGCAGCGAATAGGCGCCGATCCCGATCAGGATGATGATGGGCACGATCGTCCAGGCGATTTCCACCGGCGTGTTGTGGGTGAAGCTGGCGGGGGTCGGATTGGCGCGGCGGTTGTAGCGGACGATCACCCAGGCCATCAGGCCGACGACGAAGATCACGATGGCGGTGATGATCACCAGGATCATCCCGTTCAGCATCTGGATGTCGCGCGCCAGTTCGGTGGCTTGCGGCTGAAAGCCGATTCCGCCGTCGACGGGGCGGCCGATCACTTCGAGGTTCTGCGCGTAGGCGGGAACGGCAAGAAAGGCGCTGAGAAGGCCCGTCAGCATGGTCTTGATTTTCATGGTTCACCCTGGTCGGCTGTGGCGTCGTTCTTCTTTGCAAGCGGCACAGAGTCCCTTTGCGGACGCCACGCCGTTGCGTTTGTCCCGTGTAAAACCATATTCTGGACACCCGATAAAGCAGCTTTCCCGCGGCAAACCGCCGCTTTTTTTGATCCAGATCAAATCGCAGGAGAAAAAATCATGGATTCGACGCCGTTCCGCCCTTTCGAAAGCCTGCTGGATCGGGGCCGGGCGCAGCGCGTCCTGAGCGACGCCGTCGCCGGAGCCGACGATGGCGAGCTGTTCCTGGAACGAAGCCGGTCCGAGGTTCTTGTCTTCGACGACGGGCGCGTGAAAACCGCAAGTTACGACGCGTCCGAGGGGTTCGGCCTGCGCGCCGTCCGGGGTGAGGTCGCGGGATATGCGCATTCGACCGAGATCAGCGAGGCGGCGCTGCGGCGTGCTGCCGAAACCGCGCGGTTGGCCGTGGGCGATGGCGGCGGCACCCTGGCCGATGCGCCGCAGGGCACCAACACGCGGCTCTACACCGATGCCGATCCGATCGCCGGCCATGGGTTTCCGGTCAAGATTGAAACCCTGCGCGAAATCGACGCCTTTGCGCGCGACCTGGACAAACGCGTGGTCCAGGTCAGCGCCACGATCGCGGCCTCGCTGCAGGAAGTGGCGATTCTCCGCCCCGAGGGCACGCTGGTCACGGATGTGCGCCCGATGACACGGGTCAATGTCTCGGTCATCGTCGAGGAAAACGGCCGCCGCGAATCCGGGACCGCGGGCGGCGGCGGACGGGTCACGCTGGATGGCCTGCTCGATCCGCAGGATTGGCAGTCGAAGGCGCGCGAGGCGCTGCGCATCGCGCTGGTCAACCTGTCGGCCGAGCCCGCGCCCGCCGGCGTGATGGACATCGTGCTGGGCCCCGGCTGGCCCGGCATCCTGCTGCACGAGGCGGTGGGGCACGGGCTCGAAGGCGATTTCAACCGCAAGGGAAGTTCAGCCTTTGCCGGTCTGATGGGCCAACAGGTCGCCTCGAAGGGCGTGACGGTGCTGGACGACGGCACGATTCCGGATCGGCGCGGATCGATCAGCGTCGACGACGAAGGCACGCCTTCGTCTAGGAACGTCCTGATCGAGGACGGTGTGCTGGTGGGCTACATGCAGGATCGCCAGAATGCCCGCCTGATGGGCGTGGCCCCTACCGGCAACGGGCGCCGGCAGAGCTATGCGCATATCCCGATGCCGCGGATGACCAACACCTACATGCTGGGCGGACAGGCCGATCCGGCCGATATCGTCGCGGATCTGAAAGACGGGATCTGGGCCGTGGGTTTCGGCGGCGGGCAGGTCGACATCACCAATGGCAAGTTCGTGTTTTCCTGCACCGAGGCCTATCGCGTCAAGAACGGCAAGGTCGGCGCCGCGGTCAAGGGCGCGACACTGATCGGAGACGGGGCGACCGCGTTGAAACAGATCAAGGCACTTGGCAACGACATGGC
The DNA here is from genome assembly GCF_019104745.1 of Thalassococcus arenae. Lineage (NCBI taxonomy): Bacteria > Pseudomonadati > Pseudomonadota > Alphaproteobacteria > Rhodobacterales > Roseobacteraceae > Thalassococcus > Thalassococcus arenae. Next base: position 5,205 of record NZ_JAHRWL010000004.1, on the reverse strand, counting down.
GCTGGACCCGGGCATGGGCAATTGCGGCAAGGCGGGGCAGTGGGTTCCGGTGGGCGTCGGTCAGCCCACGGTGATGATCGGAGGTCTGACGGTTGGTGGCGCCGCCGCCTGAAACGGCCCCTTTGCGTTCCGCCTGGCCGGTCCTGGACGCGGCGGGGCGCAACGATTCTGTCCCTCGACGCTGATTTGCGGGGCGGTTCGGTCTTTGCCAAGGCGGCCTCCGGACCGATGGCTGCGATCAGGCCTCTGTTTTTGCAATGAATTTCGTAACCGTCCGATTTCGGCTGCTCAGGTTTACCGGCGATTAACCAGCCGCGCGCTACTGCTGTTCCAGCAAGAGAACGGGGCCAGAATGCCTGAAGACAGCTACTCTTCCACTCACCCCCCACTCCCACCCACCACGGAAGATGATCGGGTGGCCTGGCTCCGTCTCTTGCGCTCGCGCCGTGTCGGCGTAAGCACCTTCTACCGTCTTCTCGGCGAACACGGCACGGCGACAGCCGCGCTGGACGCCTTGCCGAAGGTCGCGGCGCAAGCCGGGGTCGAGAATTACAGCGTTTGCCCCGAAGGCGTGGCGCTTGCCGAGCTCAGGGCCGGCCGCCAGGCGGGGGCCCGGCCGGTCTTCATCGGCGCAGCCGATTATCCTGCCGACCTGGCCGATCTGCCGGACGCGCCGCCGATCCTGTGGTTGCGTGGAAACGCCGCCGCGCTGGCGCGGCCGATGATCGCGCTGGTCGGCGCGCGCAACGCGTCGTCGCTGGGCACCCGCATGGCGCGCAGCCTCGCCGCCGGTCTGGGCGAAGCGGGGTTCGTCGTGGTTTCGGGCCTGGCGCGCGGCATCGATACCGCGGCGCATCTCGCCAGTCTCGAAACCGGCACGGTCGCCGTCATGGCAGGCGGCGTCGACGTGCTGTATCCATCCGAAAACACCCGGCTGGCCGAAGACATCCTTGCCAAGGGCGGGGCGCTGGTCAGCGAACAGCCGATGGGCCTACAGCCCATCGCGCGGCACTTTCCGGCGCGCAACCGGATCGTGTCGGGGCTGACCCGTGCGGTCGTCGTTGTCGAGGCGGCGGCGAAGTCCGGCTCGCTCATCACCGCGCGGTGCGCGCTCGACCAGGGGCGCGAAGTACTGGCGGTGCCGGGCCATCCCTTTGATGCGCGGGCCTCGGGCTGCAACATGCTGATCCGTGACGGCGCGCGTCTGGTGCGCAACGCCGAAGACGTGATCGAAGTTTCGGGGCAAGCCGAACGCCAGCCCCGGCTTGACCTGACGCCGCCTGCGCCAAATCCAGCATCCCCGCCGCAGCCGGTCGCCAAACCGCAACGGTCGTTGCGGGAAACCGCGGCCCTGCACAGCCAGATCCTGGCCCGCCTCGGCCCGTCGCCGATTGCCGAAGACCAGGTGATCCGCGACCTCGGTGCACCGTCGGGTGCGGTGCTTCCGGTGCTGACCGATCTCGAACTGGATGGCAAGATCCGCCGCCAGCCGGGCGGGATGCTGTCGCTGGTCGTCTGACGCCAATCGGCAGCGCGGCATCGGGGGCCGGCAGCGCGGCTGCGCAGCGAACCGCCGGGTTCGATTGACAATTCCCCCTTGTGCGCCACATGGTCCGCGGCCATATGCCAACGCCAGACGTTCGCGAAATTCGTTCCAAGAGGTCAGCCGCCCCATGCCCGTTGTCGTTGTCGAGTCTCCCGCCAAGGCCAAGACAATCAACAAGTATCTGGGTTCGGGCTACACGGTTCTGGCGTCTTATGGCCATGTGCGCGACCTGCCGCCCAAGGACGGATCCGTGGACCCCGACGACGGTTTCGCAATGACCTGGGAGATCGCGAACGATTCGCGCAAGCATGTCGCGGCGATCGCCGAGGCGCTGAAATCCGACGATGCGCTGATCCTCGCCACCGACCCCGACCGCGAGGGCGAAGCGATCAGCTGGCACCTCAAGGAGGCGCTGACCAAGCGCCGGTCGATCAAGAAGGACACCAAGGTCAGCCGCGTCACCTTCAACGCCATCACCAAGGCCGCAGTGACCGAGGCGATGGCCAATCCGCGCGACATCGACGCACCGCTGGTCGAGGCCTACCTGGCGCGTCGCGCGCTGGATTACCTGGTGGGTTTCAACCTGTCGCCGGTGCTGTGGCGCAAGCTGCCCGGCGCGCGTTCGGCAGGCCGTGTGCAATCGGTCTGTCTGCGCCTCATCGTCGAGCGCGAGATGGAGATCGAGGCATTCCGCCCGCGCGAATACTGGCAGGTCCGGACACAGTTGCGCACGCCGCGCGGGCAGGATTTCGAGGCCCGGCTGACGGTCCTGGCGGGCAAGAAGCTCGACCGCTACGATCTGGCCGATGCGACCCAGGCCGAACTCGCGGTCGATGCCGTGGCCAAGCGTGGTCTCAAGGTCACGTCGGTCGAGGCCAAGCCGTCCAGCCGCAACCCCGCCGCGCCGTTCATGACCTCGACCCTTCAGCAGGAAGCCAGCCGCAAGTTCGGCATGGGCGCGCGCCAGACAATGGCGGCGGCGCAGCGGCTCTACGAGGCCGGGCACATCACCTACATGCGGACCGACGGCATCGACATGGCGCCCGAGGCGGTGCAGGCCGCGCGCGACGCGATCAAGGACCGGTACGGCGCCGACTACGTGCCCGCGAACCCGCGGATGTACAAGAACAAGGCCAAGAACGCGCAGGAAGCGCATGAATGCATCCGGCCCACCGACATGACGGCCGATGCGGCCAGCCTGCGGCTGAGCGATGCCGACCAGCGCAAGCTGTACGACCTGATCTGGAAACGCACGCTGGCCTGCCAGATGGAAGCTGCGCGGCTGGAGCGCACCACGGTCGAGATCGGATCGGAAGACGGCCAGGTGGGGCTGCGCGCGACCGGGCAGGTGGTGCTGTTCGACGGCTTTCTCAAGGTCTACGAAGAGGGTCGCGACGAGCCCGAGGAAGACGACGACAACCGCCTGCCGCAGATCATGCAGGGCGAACCGGCGGTCTTTGCGCCCGATGCGCCGCTGAAGCCTGCCTTCACCGCTGCGCAGGACAAGGCCGAGGCGGGCAAGACCGCGGCTGTTCTGTCTGGCAACGGCGCCGTGCTGGCCACGCAAAGCTTCACCCAGCCGCCGCCGCGCTACACCGAGGCGACGCTGGTCAAGAAGATGGAAGAGCTGGGGATCGGCCGTCCTTCGACCTATGCCTCGATCGTCACGACGATCCAGGAACGCGAATACGTGCGCAAGGAAAACGGCCGGCTGTTTCCCGAGGACAAGGGCCGGATCGTCACGATCTTCCTGCTGAATTTCTTCCGCCGCTACGTGGGTTACGATTTCACGGCGGCTCTGGAGGAAGAGCTGGACGATGTCAGTGCCGGGCACAAGGATTACAAGGACCTGCTGGGTCGGTTCTGGCGTGATTTCTCGGCCGCGATCGCCGAGACCTCCGAACTGCGCATCGCCGAGGTTCTGGACGTGCTGGACAAGGCTCTGGCGCCGCAACTTTATCCGCCGCGTCCGGATGGCAAGGATCCGCGCGAATGCCCGCTGTGCGGCGAAGGCAGCCTGCATCTGAAGACGTCTCGCACCGGCGGCTTCGTCGGGTGTTCGCGGTATCCCGAATGCCGCTATACCCGTCCGATCGGCGGCGGCGAAGAGCAGGCCGAGGACAGGATCCTCGGGCAGGATTCGGACGGCAACGACATCAGCCTGCGCTCGGGCCGCTTCGGGCCTTATGTCCAGCGCGGCGAGGCAAGCGAAGAGAACAAGAAACCCGACCGCGCCAGCCTGCCCAAGGGCTGGCAGGCCGACGAGATGACGCTGGAAAAGGCGCTGACGCTGCTCAGCCTGCCGCGTGTCGTGGGCATGCATCCCGAGGGTGGCGAGGTGAAGGCCAATTTCGGCCGTTTCGGGCCGTTCCTCATGCACCAGTTGCCGGACGAGGCCAAACCGGTCTACGCCAATCTCAAGGATCCCAACGACGTCTTCGAGATCGGCATGAACCGCGCGGTGGAACTGCTGGCGGAAAAACGCGCCAATCCCGGCGGACGGGGCAGGGCGGCGGCCAAGGCGCTCAAGGAGTTGGGCGAACATCCCGAAAACGGTGGGGCCGTGAACGTCATGGAGGGCCGCTACGGGCCTTACGTGAAGTGGGACAAGGTCAATGCGACCCTGCCCAAGGATGTCGACCCCGGTGCGGTGACGATGGACATGGCCGTGGCGCTGATCGCCGAAAAGGCCACCAAGAAGGGCGGCAAGAAGAAAGCCGCGCCGAAAAAGACTGCCACCAAGAAGAAAGCGGCCAGCAAGTCCTAGGCTCGCCGGGGCCGCGCCGGCGGAATACCGGAAAATGCCGCATGCGCGTCGCCGCAGCGCGGCATCCGCGTTGACTCTGCCCCGGCGCCGCGTCACTACTTGGCCGATCCGAAAAGACGGGGGGCAACCCATGAAGAAGGTATACGGTTCGGCGGCAGAGGCGCTGGACGGGCTCTTGCATGACGGCATGCTGATCGCCGCCGGGGGCTTTGGCCTGTGCGGCATTCCGGAACTGCTGATCGACGCCATCGTGGCCAGCGGGGTCAAGGACCTGACCGTGGCATCGAACAACGCCGGCGTCGACGGGTTCGGCCTGGGCAAGTTGCTGGAGAGCCGGCAGATCAGGAAGATGATGTCGTCCTATGTGGGCGAGAACGCCGAGTTCATGCGGCAATACCTGGCAGGCGAGCTGGAGCTGGAGTTCAACCCGCAGGGCACGCTGGCCGAACGCATGCGCGCCGGCGGCTGCGGCATTCCGGGCTTCTACACCAAGACCGGCGTCGGCACGGTGATCGCCGAGGGCAAGGAGGTGAAGACCTTCGATGGCGAGGAATACATCCTCGAACGCGGGATCTTTGCCGACCTGTCGATCGTCAAGGCCTGGAAGGCCGACGACACCGGCAACCTGATCTTCCGCAAGACCGCGCGCAACTTCAACCCGCCGGCGGCGATGTGCGGCAAGGTCTGCGTGGCCGAGGTCGAGGAAATCGTGCCGCGCGGCTCGATCGATCCGGATCACATCCACCTGCCGGGGATCTACGTGCACCGGCTGATCCAGGGGCAGCACGAGAAACGCATCGAACAGCGGACTGTCCGCAAGCGGGAGGAAGCCTGATGTCTGGCGAAATGAAGGGCTGGGACCGCAACCAGATGGCCGCGCGCGCCGCGCAGG